>NZ_JBEOXE010000027.1:0-111542 GCF_040296485.1 Streptomyces sp. NPDC002138
GTCTGGAGCACGCCGAAGACGCTGGTCACGACCGCGGTGAGGATCATGCCGAGCGAGCCCCCGGCGGGGGCCGGCACGAGCGGCGCGGCAAGCCCGCCCTGTGGCCCGCTCTGTGGCCCGCCGTCCGCCGCGTCCTCCGGCGCCCGCCGCGGCCCCGCGACCGGGCCCGGGGAGGCCGCGGTTCGGACCTGCGGCACGGGGGCGCCGCTGTCGCCGGTCTCGTCGGCCAGCTGGTGGACGAGCACGCCGTGCCGGAAGGCGGCCTCGCCGACCTCGGCGCAGTTGCTGCCGTAGACGGAGAGGCGGCTGCCGCTCTCCTCGACGATCTCCACCGGCCGCCGGGCCGCCCGGGCCTCGCGGCCCAGTACGTCGGCCAGGCGGGCCGCGTGCGGTGTCCGCACGGCCACGCGCGGGCGCAGCCGGGTCCGAGCGAAGTCGGCGGCCTCCTGGTCGGCCACGAGCCGGCCCGCCTCGATGCTGACCACCCGGTCGGCGCTACGGGCCGCTTCCTTGGCGTCGTCGGTGGTGAACAGCACCGCCCCGCCGAGGGAGGCGTGACCGCGCAGCAGGCCGTGGATCCAGTTCCGCTCCCGCGGGGAGAGCCCGGCGGCGGGCTCGTCGAGGAGCAGGGTGCACGGATCGGCGAGCAGGGCGGCGGCGAGACCGACCCGGCGGTCCATCCCGAGCGAGAGCGAGCCGAGCCGCTGGTCGCGCAGGCCCGCGATGCCGACGACGTCGAGCATGGTGTCCGCCCGGGAGGCCGACACCCCGGCGGCGGCGCAGAGCATCCGCAGCTGACCGCGGACCGTGCGCGCCGGGTGCCCCGGCACGTCGCCGAGCAGGACGCCGACCTCGCGCCCCGGATGCGGGATCCGGTGCAGGGGGCGACCGCGGAAGTAGGTGACGCCTCGGCCCGGTTCGAGTTCGAGCATGAGCCGGAGCGCGGTGGTCTTGCCCGAACCGGGCGCGCCCAGCAGGGCGGTGACCTGCCCGGGGCGGGCCTCGAAGGTGAGGTCGTCCACCATAGGGGGAAGGCCTCGACGGGGTGCACTGGTGAGTCCGATGGCCTGGAGCATCGCTTCTCTCGCGGGGTGTGAGACCACTGTGCGGCGGTGTGGGTACCACAAGCAAGATAACGCGATATGTCCTATTTGCCCCGTATCTGGCAGACCGTGGTGTCGGCTCGTCAGACTTCCGGGCGCAGCATCGGCGGGTTGAGCAGGGTGGCTCCCCCGGCCCTGAACAGCTGTGCGGGGCGACCGCCCTGACGGGTCGTGGTGCCACCCGCGGGGACCAGGAACCCGGGGGTGCCGGTGACCTTGCGGTGGAAGTTGCGCGGGTCCAGGGCCACGCCCCAGACCGCCTCGTACACCCGGCGCAGCTCTCCGACGGTGAACTCGGGCGGGCAGAAGGCCGTGGCCAGCGAGGAGTACTCAATCTTCGAGCGGGCCCGCTCCACACCGTCGCCCAGGATGCGCGCGTGGTCGAAGGCGAGCCCCGCGGACGCCTCCTCCTCGGCGGCGAGCAGCTCGTCGACGGGGGCCCAGCGCGCGCTGTTGGCGTCCCCTCCGGCCCGGGGCGCGGGCAGGTCGGGTGCCAGCACCAGATGCGCCACGCTGACCACCCGCATCCGCGGGTCCCGGCGGGGGTCTCCGTAGGTGGCGAGCTGTTCAAGGTGCGCGCCGTGCACCCCGTCGCCACCGGCGGCCGATTCCTGGGCGCACAGCCCGGTCTCCTCGGAGAGTTCCCTGGCCGCCGCGGCGGCCAGGTCCTCGTCCCCGCGGACGAATCCGCCGGGCAGCGCCCATCGTCCCTGGAACGGCTGCTCACCCCGTCGGACGACCAGCGCGCAGAGCGCGTGGCGCCGCACGGTGAGCACGACCAGGTCGACGGTGACGGCGAAGGGCGGAAAGGCCGACGGGTCGTAGGGCGACATGCCGCGATCATAGTCGTCTGCCTGACGATAAACAGCGTTTTGGTGATCCGGGAGCCCCCGCGCGAGCACCCGATCCGGCCAGGACGCGTCCCCGCGGCGGCCCCACGCCCCGTCCGGGGCCACCAGAGCTTTCTAGACACCCAGCTGCAGCGCATCGGAGGCCTCCTCCACCATGCCCATGCCCTGGCGGCTGACCCGGACCGCGAACGGCTCGCCGGCCACCCGCAGCCCCGAGAGCCGCAGCTCACCGAGCGGCGCCCCGGACAGCGGGGCCAGCGCGACAGTGCCCGCGGGGGCGTCGGGGCGGATCCCCGCCAGGGCCGCCAGCACATGGATCGCGGCCGCCGCCGCCACCGCGGCGGGACGGCAGGCCGCGGGGTGCGGCAGCGGGGCGCTGCCCGCGGTGCGCTGCTCGGCGGCATACATCTCGGGCAGCCGGTAGCCGAACCGCTCCGCCGCGTCGAGGAGGCCCCGGAGCAGCCCGGCCGCCTCCTTCTCGAAACCGGCGCCCGCCAGCCCCGCCACCGCGACGGCGCTCTCGTACGCCCGCACGGCGCCCGAGTGGTGCCCGAACGGGTTGTGCCCCGGCTCGCGCACCGCCATGCTGCGCAGCCCCCAGCCGGAGTCCATGGACGGCGCTCCCAGCAGCCGGGCCAGCCGCTCGGTCCGGATCCGGTCCAGCAGACCGGGGGCGCGGCGCCCCCCGCCGAGCAGGCCCGTATCCAGCAGATGCGCGGCCGCCCCGGTCAGCCGGGGCAGCGGCCGCCCGTCCGGATGCAGCGCGGCCGCGGGCCGGCCGCCGTCGGGACCGTCGAGCCAGAAGGCCTCCGCGAACCGGGCCCGCAGGGCGGCGGCCCACTCGCGCCACTCCTCCGCGCCGGGCCGACCGCACCCGTCCAGCAGGTCCGCCCCGAGCAGCGCGGCCCGATGGGCATGGGCCTGTGTCTCGCACCGCCGCGGCCCCGGGTCCGGATCGGCCAGGAACCCGTCCTGCGACACGGCCCCGCGCAGCCACTCCAGGCAGCGCTCCGCGGTCGGCAGCAGCCGCTCCACCTCCGCCTCCGGCATCCCCCACCGCCGTGCCTCGGCGAGCACGGTGGGAAAGGCCAGGGTCGCCTCCGTACCGGTGCAGCCGGGCGGCAGCTGCGGCCCGGCCCCCCGCAACGGCCCGGGGATCTTCCCGGCGCCGGGCCCCTTCCCGGTCTCCTGGGCCCGGGCCAGGACGCGCAGGGTGGCGGCGGCGAGCCCCGTACCGAGCGGCAGCGCCATCCGGGCGGCCCACAGCGATTCGGCGGGAGCCAGCCCGCACCGCCACGGAACTCCCGCTGCCGCGAAGGCGTCCGAGGGGTCTTGGGAGTCTCTGAGCAGCAGGGCTCCCAGGTCGTCGAGGCTGGTGCGCAGCCACGGGTCGACCCGCGGGTCGTCGCACTCCGCGCGGGCCGGGGCGAGCGGGTTGGCGACCTGTCCGGCGGACGCACGCGCGCCGCGGTCGTGGGAGGTGCGCAGTTCGATGGTGCGCGACTCGCCGGGGGCCAGTTCCAGCTGCCAGCGCAGCAGGCCGGTCGCGGCGAGGGCGTCGTCGGGGGCCGGGTCCGCCGTGGTGACGGCCTGGGCCTGGCCGGTGCTCCAGCGCAGTCCCCCCGCGTGCACCGCGGCGGGCAGTTCGGGCCCGCCGCGCCCGGCGGCGATCGCCGCCAGCTCGGCCAGATCGGTGGCGAGGGAGATCTCGACGGGCAGCCGCACCCGGCGGCCCGTGTAACTGCGCAGGGTGATCCGCTCGGTGCCGTCGGCATGCCGGACCCGCTCCACACCGATGTCCGGGTCGGGCCCCGGTTCCGCCCCGATGCGGACGGTCGAGGTGAAGGCGGCCCGGTCCGCGGCGACGCTGCGGCCCTGGACGGCGACCGGGTCGCGGCCGCCGATCCGCAGGACACAGCGGGACAGCAACCGCCGGCCCGAGCGGTAGATCCCGTCGATCCCGTGCCCGGTCAGCTGTCCGTGCTCGGGCGAGATGACGAGGCAGGGCGCGGCGACGCAGATGAGCGCGCCGTGCACGGGCGGCAGCTCGGGCCGTCGGGCGGGGGGAACGGTGTGCACCATGCGTCGCCTTGTCTGCGCTCCGGTCTGCTGTTTCGCAGGGCGGCGGCGTGACCAGGGCCCCGCCTCCCCACAGCTGAACGCCCTCACCCCCGCCCGGGACACGGCTCGTGGGGGCGGCTGCGCCCGCCGGGTGTCCCTGCGGTGACTCAGGACGGCGCTCACCGTGCCCCACCAGCGGTGCGCCGCGCGTCGTACCAACGCTCCGTGCGCGGCTCCTCGGCGGCGCGGCGCCCGGTGCCGGTTCACTGCTCGCTCCCCGCCGTGCGGCGCGATCCGGGGCGGGAGTTCTTGGTGCGCCGCCCCGGCGGCCGGGTGACGGCGGCCGTGCGCTTGCGCCGCGGCTCCCGCCGCCCACGCTCCGCGCGCAGGCATTCCCGCAGGCCTTCCGGGTCGATGCCTTCGTTGCAGGCGTGGTGGAGCAATTGGGCGAAGCGGTAGTCGGCATCGGCCCGCAGGGCCAGCCCGAGGACGATGCGGGCGGTGGGCTCGTCACCGGTGGACCAGGAGACCCAGCCCGCCAGGGTCAGCGGGGCGGCCGCGTGCTCGCCGTAGGCACCGACGCAGCGCCGGGCGAGGGCCCGCCACAGCCGCAGTGCCGGGGCCGCCTCCTCGTCCTCCATCCACTCCGCGGCGATGTCCCTGGTCTCGCGGTCCTGGAGGCCGAGGATGAGGGAGGCCGCCTCGTCGTGTCCCAGGAGCGCGTCGTCCCAGTCCTCGGCGCAGGGACCGCCCTCCGCGGGCGGGGCGAGGGTGAGCCGCCGCATCAGCGTCCGCGCCAGCTCCAGGGTGTCCGCGCCCACCTCCTCCCGGGTCGCTCCGTCGAGGATCATCGGCACCAGGGCGGCGGCGGCCTGGTCCAGGGCCCGCTCCTGCTCGTCGGCGAGCGGTCCGCGCAGCGGTGCCAGGCGGCCCTCGATCTCCCGGAGCGAGCCCCTGACCTGGAGTCCGGCGTAGGTGGCGGCGGCTGCCATCACCGAGGTGCCCGGCGCATTGAGAGCGGTCCCCTCGGCCGGGCAGCACCGCGGATCGGGGCAGCAGTAGGACCAGTACCGGCCGCCCGAGACACACAGCGCCTCGAGCACGGGCACGTCCAGCGCTCCACAGGCGAGCCTGATGCGCTGGGCGAGCGGGCGCAGCCGGGTCATCACCCGCTGCCCGCTCTCCTCGCCCCGTGGGTCCTGGCAGAGGAAGACGACGATGCCGTCGGGCTTGGCGCCGCGCCGCTCGCTGCCGTGCACCAGGCAGTCGGCGACCTGCCGGGCGGTGTCCTCCCACTCCCCCCGGTCGGCGGGAATGCCGACCCGCAGGCGGCCGCCGAAGCGGCCGCCCTCACCGTGCACGGCGACCATGACGAGGGAGTCGGTCGGGTGGAAGCCGAGCATGTAGGGCAGCGCGTCGGCCAGTTCGGCCGGGCTGCGCAGCGTGATCGGCGGGTCGCCGGCGACCGGCGGAGCGGCCGGGCGGGCGGGCACCGCCGTGTGGTTGACGGAAGGCTTGCCGGGCGCCGCCTTACGGGGGCTGGTACCGGACGGGTCGTGGGATTCCTGGTTCTTCGTCATGGCTCGACGGTCCCGTGAGCGCTCGAATCGGGAAACCCCTGTGGATAACTTTATCCACAGGCCCAGGGCGCCATTGGCGCGATGTCACAGGCATCGGGTTGCATGGGGGCATGAACCCTGACCTGAGGTCTTCCGCAGATTCCGTACTCGCCCGCCTGGTCGGCGATCCGACGGGCACTGCTCGGCTGCGCGAGGACCAGTGGCGGGCGATCGAAGCCCTGGTCGCGCACAAGCGCCGGGCGCTGGTGGTCCAGCGGACGGGCTGGGGCAAGTCCGCCGTGTACTTCGTCGCGACCTCGCTGCTGCGGGCGAGCGGGGCCGGGCCCACCGTGATCGTCTCCCCGCTGCTCGCTCTGATGCGCAATCAGGTCGAGGCGGCCGCCCGCGCCGGGATCCGTGCCCGCACCATCAACTCCGCCAACCCGGAGGAGTGGGAGGGGATCCAGGCCGAAGTGGCGGCCGGGGAGGTCGATGTGCTGCTGGTGAGTCCGGAGCGGCTCAACAATCCGGACTTCCGCGACCAGGTGCTCCCCAAGCTCTCCGCCGCCACCGGCCTCCTGGTGGTGGACGAGGCGCACTGCATCTCCGACTGGGGTCACGATTTCCGGCCCGACTACCGGCGGCTGCGCACGATGCTCGCGGACCTGCCGCCCGGCGTGCCGGTGCTCGCGACGACGGCGACGGCCAACGCCCGGGTGACCGCGGACGTCGCGGAGCAGCTGGGCACCGGAGCGGGCACGGACGCGCTGGTCCTGCGCGGCCCGCTGGACCGGGAGAGCCTGAGCCTGGCCGTACTGGCGCTGCCCGACGCCGCACACCGGCTGGCCTGGCTCGCCGACCACCTGGGCGATCTGCCGGGCTCCGGGATCATCTACACCCTGACGGTCGCCGCCGCCGAGGAGGTGACGGCGTACCTGCGCCACCGCGGGCACACCGTCTCCTCGTACACCGGCAAGACGGAGAACGCGGACCGCGAGCAGGCGGAGAACGACCTCCAGGCCAACCGGGTCAAGGCCCTGGTGGCGACCTCGGCGCTGGGGATGGGATTCGACAAGCCGGACCTCGGCTTCGTGGTGCACCTGGGCTCGCCGTCCTCGCCGATCGCCTACTACCAGCAAGTCGGCCGGGCGGGACGCGGTGTGGAGCACGCCGAGGTGCTGCTGCTGCCGGGGCGCGAGGACGAGGCGATCTGGCAGTACTTCGCGTCGGTGGCCTTCCCGCCGGAGGAGCAGGTCCGCCGCACCCTGGACGTGCTGGCCCAGGCGGGGCGGCCGCTGTCGCTGCCCGCTCTGGAACCCCTGGTCGACCTGCGGCGGACCCGGCTCGAGACCATGCTCAAGGTGCTCGACGTGGACGGCGCGGTGCACCGCGTGAAGGGGGGCTGGACCTCGACGGGCGAGCCCTGGGCCTACGACGCGGAGCGGTACGCGTGGGTGGCCCGCCAGCGCTCCGCCGAACAGCAGGCGATGCGCGACTACGCGGCGTCCACCGGCTGCCGGATGGAGTTCCTGCGGCGCCAGCTGGACGACGAGGAGGCCGCGCCGTGCGGCCGCTGTGACAACTGCGCCGGGGCCCGCTTCACCGTGGAGGTGTCGGAGAAGGCCCTGGACACCGCGCGCGGGGAGCTGGGACGCCCGGGTGTGGAGCTGGACCCGCGCAAGATGTGGCCGACCGGTCTGGCGGCCGTCGGTGTGGACCTCAAGGGCCGCATCCCCGCCGGGGAGCAGGCCTCGACGGGCCGGGCCCTGGGCCGGCTGTCCGACATCGGGTGGGGCAACCGGCTGCGCCCGATGCTGGCGGCGCAGACGGCCGACCAACCGGTTCCGGACGATGTCGCCCAGGCCGTGGTGGCCGTCCTCGCCGACTGGGCACGGGGGCCGGGCGGTTGGGCCTCCGGAGCGGCGAACGCGCCCGCCCGCCCCGTGGGAGTGGTCGCGCTGCCCTCGCGGAGCAAGCCCCTGCTGATCGGCTCGCTGGCGGCGCGGATCGCGGAAGTCGGTCGGATGCCGCTGCTCGGATCACTCGAGTACACCGACCAGGCGCCGGAGTTCGGGCTGCCCTCGTCCAACAGCGCGCAGCGTGTGCGGGGGCTCCACCAGGCCTTGACCGTCCCTGCGGCCCTCACTGCGACGCTCGCGGAGGCCCCCGGTCCGGTGCTCCTCGTGGACGACCGGGCGGAGAGCGGGTGGACGCTGGCCGTCGCCGCCCGACTGCTGCGGCGGGCCGGCGCGAAGGAGGTGTTCCCGCTGGTACTGGCGGTCCAGCCCTGATCGGATGAGTCATCGGGGGCGCGGCCGGGCAAGGATATGAACGGCATACCAGCCAATTACGGTCCGCGTCGCCAATTGCTCGTTGCCGCATGCTCACGGGCCGCGCGAGAATTGTGGTGTTCCCGCTCGGCTCGTCGGCACTCTTGAGGGCCGCGCTGCGGCGCGCCCACAACCCAGCCGTGCCCGTCCGCGTCGCGTACCCGAAGGGAGGACCGTGACCTTCGGATTCGCCCCGCCCGCGACCACGTCGTCGGCAGTAGTCACCGGCGGCGCCAGCCGGCACGGCAGACTGCTGGAACCCTCCGAATGGACCGCCGCCGGGATCCCCCTGCTCCGCAATCCGCGCGAGGTCGTCAGCGGGCTGCATTCCCGCCACAGCCCCGTGCCCTCGACAGCTGTGATCGCCGTCCTCGGCCCCGAGGAACGGCTGGTGGCCAGCGCCTCGTTCGTGCAGCGCGCCGCGTCGGTGGACGGCTGGGAGTACCGCAACGCGCTGCTGGCGCGGCTGCGCCGGGTGCTTCCGCACGACCTGCGCAGACGGACCCCGGTGCGCACCGCGGTGCTGCTCTACTGCCGCGACGGCGACGAGCGCTGGACCGAGGAGGACGGCGCCTGGATGTGGGGGCTGCGGGACGCCTGCACCCTGCACGGGCTGCGCTGCGGCGCGTACATCACGCTGACCCGGGGCGGCTGGCAGGTGCTCGGCGAGGGCCGGGTGGGCCGGCGGCCCAGCTCGGACTCCCAGCCGGCCCGGATCGGCGAGATCGTGACGGATCCGACTCCGCTGACCCTGCGTACCGGCGGTGGCGCGGCCGAGGCGTTGCGCCGTACCGCCGCCCGCTGAGCCGACGCCGCGTGCGCACCCCGTCGTAGAACCGCGCGCGCCTGCGCGCAGACGCGCATGGAACACGGTCGCGCCAGCACGGGCGCACGAGCACCACGCATGCGCACCGGCCCACGGACGCCACACGGGCGCCGCCCACACCGCGGGAAGCGGTGGGGCGGGCACACGGGCCCGCCCCACCGCTCGCCCGCGGGTGGATACGGGACGTCAGACGCCCGCGCCCAGGACGGAGTTGATCCGCTCCGGGTCGCCACACACGACCAGCAGCGCACCGGCACGCGCGAGCGCCGTCGGCAGGGCCGTGGCGATCGCGTCGGCCGATTCGCCGTTGGCCGCGAAGACCACGACCGGGCGGGAGGCGGCGCGCTGCACCTGCGCCGCGTCCGCGTAGAAGACGTCGTCCCGGGCGTCCTGCTGGGCCCAGTACGCGCTCTCTCCGAAGGACAGCTCGTGCGTCGCCCACGGGTGCGGGTCGCCGCTGGTGAGCACCAGGATGTCGCCCGGCGCACGGCCGGTGTCGAGCAGCAGGTCCACGGCCTCTTCGGCCGCGTCCAGCGCGCCCTCGGCCGAGGCCGGGATCAGCTGGATCTGCGGCACCGCGGCGGAGACCGACGGTGCGGTGGGGGCCGCGGGCGCGGCCGGGGTGACGGAGGGGGTTCCGGGGGTGGCCTGCTGCGGCACGCGCTGTGCGGCCGGAGCGGGCCTGGGGGTACCGCCCGCGCGGCTTGCCGCTGCGGGGGAGGGACCGGGACGCCCGGGCCGAGGTACGGCGGCGGGACGCGGACCAGGTACGGGGCGGGGGGTCTGCGCGGTGCGGCTCGCGGCCGGTGTGACGCGGGGACCCTGGGCACTCTCGTGAATCTGAGGCTCCTCGTGGGTGAGAGGCATGAGTGGAGATCTTTCAAACACCGGTGCGAAACGTACCGGTGGGCTGCACATCGGTGCGATCAGAATTCGAAGCCGAGCTGGCCTCCGTTTTCCAGTTCGAGCGATTCCTCGCTGCGGCGCACCTTCTTGAGGTGGCGCCACTGCGGTAGCGCGTCGAGGTAGGACCACGAGAGCCGGTGGTACGCGGTGGGCCCCCGCTCCTCGAGCGCCGCCCGGTGCACGGGCGAGGGATATCCGGCGTTGGCGCCGAAGGCGAAGTCCTCGAGGCCGTCGCCCGGTTCACCGAGTCCGGCCATCATCCGGTCGCGCCACACCTTGGCGATGACCGAGGCCGCGGCGACGGCGACACAGGACTGATCGCCCTTGATCACCGTACGGACCCGCCAGGGCGAGCCGAGGTAGTCGTGCTTGCCGTCGAGGATCACCGCGTCGGGCCGCACGGGAAGGGCCTCCAGGGCGCGCACCGCGGCGAGCCGCAGCGCCGCGGTCATCCCCAGCTCGTCGATCTCCTCCGGGGTGGCGTGTCCGAGGGCGTGCGCCGTGACCCAGTCCTCCAGGACGACGGCGAGCTTGTCGCGGCGCTTGGGAGTGATCAGCTTGGAGTCGGTCAGACCTTCGGGCGGGCGGCGCAGGCCGGTGACGGCCGCGCACACGGTGACGGGCCCGGCCCAGGCTCCTCGTCCGACTTCGTCGACTCCGGCTACGACCTTGGCGCCGGTGGTTGCGCGGAGGGAGCGTTCGACGGCGTGTGTGGGTGCTTCGTACGGCATGGCGCCAGCAAGGTTACGCCGCTCGGCGCCGCCTGCACACCCCGGGCCCGCCCTGGCTCACGCACTGAGAAGCGGCACCAGCACCTGGTCGATCATCTCCCGGATATCCACATCCCCCCATTCGCTGCCGCACACCTTCGACCGGTACATCATGAGCGCCGGAATGACATCGGCGACAAACTCTCCGGTGGCGTCCGGCCGGACGTCTCCCCGCGCGATTCCACGCTGCACGAGGTCACAGAAGAGCCGATGGGAGGGCTCGGTGAGGCCGGTCCGGATCAGCTCGTGGAACCGCCCCGCACTCGCGTCATCGCATTCGTGAAGGACGGAGCGAAGCGCCGTACCGGCCCGGGAACTCATCGCGTCGCGCATGCCGCGGCACAGCACGACGAGGTCCTCGCGGATGGAGCCGTGGTCCGGGATCTCGCCGAGCGGCGGAAGCCCCGCCCGCAGCACGTCGGCGACCAGGTCGGCCTTCGAGGACCAACGCCGGTAGACCGCCGCCTTGCCCGTACGGGCCTGCGCGGCCACCCCTTCCATCGTCAGGCCGTTCCAGCCGACGGTGCTCAGCTGCTCCAGGGCCGCGTCGAGAATCGCCAAGTCCAGCTCGGGCCCCCGCCTGCGCCCCGGGGACCCCACTGACCAGCGCGAACCGACCACTTGTCGCCCCCTCCGCCCGGCGCGGACGCCGGTCGCACACGTTTTCCGCCTTAGTGAACGCTTGCGTTCACTAGATCGCAGCTCCTACCGTGGGCCCGCAGTGAACGAATGCGTTCACTATTTCACTTTGGGGGGATCCTCAGTGACAAGTCCGCAACTCGCCAAGCCCCGGATACCGGGCGCCGCCCGGCGCGAGGGGCGCCCCGGAGTGGCGCTGGCCGTCATCGCCGCCTGCCAGCTCATGGTGGTCCTCGACGCCACCATCGTGAACATCGCCCTCCCCCACATCCAGACCGCCCTGGCGTTCTCCACCACCGATCTCTCCTGGGTGCTGAGCGCCTACACCCTGACCTTCGGCGGCCTGCTGCTGCTCGGCGGCCGGGCCGGGGACATCCTGGGCCGACGCCGCGTGTTCATGGCCGGAATCCTGCTCTTCACCCTGGCCTCCCTGCTCGGCGGGTTCGCCCAGGAGCCCTGGCACCTGCTGGCCGCCCGCGCCCTCCAGGGGGTCGGCGGCGCCATCGCCTCCCCCACCGCGCTCGCCCTGATCACCACGACCTTCGCCGAAGGACCCGAGCGCAACCGGGCCTTCGGGGTCTTCGCCGCCGTCTCCGCGGGCGGCGGCGCCATCGGCCTGCTCACCGGCGGCATGCTCACCGAGTGGCTCGACTGGCGCTGGGTGCTCTTCGTCAACGTGCCCATCGGCGTGCTGATCGCGGTCCTGGCCCCGCTCTACATCACCGAGTCGGAGCGCCACCCGGGCCGCTTCGACCTCGCGGGCGCGCTCACCTCCACCGGCGGCATGGCCTCGCTCGTCTACGGCTTCATCCGGGCCTCGGAGAACGGCTGGCGCGACGGCCTGACCCTCGGCTCCTTCGCCGCCGCCGTCGTCCTGCTCCTGCTCTTCGCCCTCGTCGAGTCCCGGGCGCGCGAACCGATCACGCCCTTGCGGATGTTCGCCGACCGCAACCGCGCGGGCACCTACCTGATCATGCTCAGCCTCGCCGCCGCGATGTTCGGAATGTTCTTCTTCATCGTCCAGTTCGTGCAGAACGTCCTGGGGTTCAGCCCGATCAGGTCCGGCTTCGCCTTCCTGCCGGTGACCGTCGCGATCGTCACCGCCGCCGGTCTCTCCCAGCGGTTCCTGCCGCGCTTCGGCCCCAAGCCCTTCATGGTCATCGGCTCCACCCTGGTCGGATCCGGGCTGGCCTGGCTGACGTTCATCCGTACCGATTCCTCGTACGTCTCCGGCGTGCTCGGCCCGATGCTGCTCTTCGGCTTCGGCATGGGCCTCAACTTCGTCACCCTCACCCTGACCGCCGTCTCCGGGGTGGCCCCCCAGGAAGCGGGCGCCGCGTCCGGGCTCCTCAACGCCAGCCAGCAGGTGGGCGGCTCACTCGGCCTGTCCATCCTGGTCACCGTCTTCGGCACCGCTGGCCGCACCGAGGCCGAGAAGCAGATCCCGGACTTCATGGCCCACGCCGACCCGGATCAGCTGGCCGCGTTCAAGGAGACCGGCCGGCTGCCCGGGGTCTGGGGGCACGCGGTCCTGGCCCAGGGCATCTCCACCGCGTTCATCGCCGCCGTGGGCATGGCAGCAGTCGCCCTGCTGTCGGCGACGCTGGTGATCCGGGTCCGCAAGAGTGACCTGGAAGCCCTCAACGGCACGGCCACGAAGGCCGGCCCGGCGGCCTGACCCCGCTCGCGCCGGGGGACCGTACGGACATTCCGCACGGTCCCCCGCATCCCGGCGGATCAGCGCGTCGGACCGGTGCGTCGGTCCGGCTCGTCGGATCAGCGCGTCGGACCGGCTCGTCGGATCAGCGCCCGTCCTCAGCGCCCCTCGGACGGCACCCCGTGGGAGGTGAAGCCGTTCAGCCCCAGGCAGACCTCGAACGGCACCGTCACCGGGCGTTCGCGCAGGATCTCCCGGGCCCGGCGGTCGCCGAGGCTCATCCCGTACCAGGGGACCTCGCCCTCGTCGGCCAGATCGTTGTTGATCCCGTACAGCGCGCAGGAGCGCTGCGGCTCCGGGAGCCGGTCAAGCGCCGGTACTGCGTCCGCGGACAGTTCCTGGAAGTAGCCGAGGTCGATCTTGTGGTCCTCCTTGAAGCGGGTCACGTTGTTCTCCGCGATCATCCCGTCCGGCGAGAGCAGACCGAAGGCGAGTACGGTCACCCCCGCGCTCGCCATCACGGCCCTCGGCAGCCACCGCGCACCGAAGATCCCGGCCGCGATGATCAGTACGATCACCACGCCGAGCCACAGCTCCATCGTGACCACCGAGATCCGCAGCCGTGACAGCCCGAAGGCAGCCACGTAGAAGTCCATACGGCGTACCGCCGAGGCCACCACGACGAGCGTGAGCAGGCACAGCGTGCCCAGCACGCCCCGTACGAGCCGCTTGTCCCCGGGTCCGGAACGCGGCGCCCAGCGCAGGGCGAAGGCGATCACGGCGAGGGTGAGCACGGTGGCCCACAGCAGCTGCCAGAAACCCTGGCGGGCGTATTCGGCCGGGTAGAGGCCGGTGCGCTCCTTCACCTTGTCGTACCCGCCCAGGAGGACGGCGAGCTGGACGGCGATGAAGCCGGCGAAGAGCAGGTCGAGCAGCACCAGCGGAAGGGCCCACTCCACCCGGGACCGGGGCGTGCCCGGCGTCGGCGTGACCCGGTCCCAGCGCAGCGGGGCCCCTGCGGCCCGCGCGGCCGCCAGCGCCACGACCGCACCCAGCACGAACAGCGGCACCCGCACCGGCCCGCCGGAGACGGACAGGTCGGGGACCAGATCGCCGAGGACATCGGCGAAGGCCGCGTCGGCGGACGCGAACAGGCCACCGAAGACCACCAGCAGAGCGAGCCCCACACCCGCTGCCTTCACAACGGGCCACCAGTTGCGTCCGTTCCCGCTCCGGCGTTCCAACAGCCCGTGCCACGCCCAGCGCACGCCGGTCGGCGCCGCTTCGATGAACCCGAGCGGGCTGAGCAGCACCCCGAGCCAGGTCCGGCTGCCGAAGAGGGCGAGGGCGCCGAACCCGATCGCGGCCAGGATCGCCAGCGTGGAGGGCCACGCGGATTCCCGCAGGGCCGGTACGACGAGCAGCGCGAGGCCGCCGACCGCCCACACCAGGGTCCAGGGCCGGGGCCCGCGCCCCGCCGCGCGCGCGGCGACGTAGGCCGCGGCGGCGACGGGTACGGCGGCGATCAGCAGCCCCGGACCGAGCCCGTCACCCAGCAGCAGGGCGGCGGCGAGGCCGCTCACCAGGGCGGCGACCAGAGTGCCGGTCCGGATCGGCGCCAGCTCGGCCGGCCGCAGCGCGGCGGACCAACCCTCGTTGCGGGCCTGCTTCTTGGCCAGGCGCTCCGCCTGGCGGGCGGCTTGCTGCGCCTCCCAGTACCGCTGCCGCTCCCAGTGCTGGGCCATCCTGGCCTGTTGCACGGTCACCTGCCCGGCGTGCTGACCGGCGTCATGCCCGCCCTGTGACGCGGCGGGCATGACGGGTGCGGCCGCCACAACGGGCGCGGCAGGTACGGCAGGCGAGGCAGGCGCGGCAGCAGCTGCGCCGGGTTCGGCGTCGGCGTGCGCGGTGGTCTGCGGCGGCGCCTGGGGTGCCGTCCCCTGGCCGCCCGGCGCCTCGGCCCCATCGGCGTTGTTCTCTGTCATTGGGTCCCCTCCCGACAACCGCCCCGATCACTCGGCAGAGGGGCGGCGAAGCGGTCAGAGTAGGGGCCTGACGTGCGTATTCGGCCAATCGGGAAGTCGCCTGTGGCAGGACCGTGACAATCCGCGGAGGCGGCGGCCAGGTCGGATGAGACGGCCTAGAGCGCCGCGGCCTCCGGCAGCCACGCGGGCAGCGCCTCCGTCTGCGCCAGCCAGGCCGTCGGCAGCACCTCGTCGCCACGCGCCCCCAGCACCCCGCCGACGATCGCGCAGGTCGTGTCCACGTCTCCGCCGACCTGCGCCGTCGTCCAGAACGCCCGCTCGTAGTCGTCCAGCGAGCGCGCGGCCGACCACAGGGCGAAGGGCACGGTGTCGTGGGCGCTGGTGCGCCGCCCGCAGCCCAGTACCGCCGCGACGGTGGTGGCGTCGGCGTAGTCCAGCATGTCCCGCGCGCGGCGCAGCCCGGCGCCGACCGCGCTGCGCGGGACCAGCGCGATCACACCGTCCAGCAGCTGCCCGGGCGTCGGCGCTCCGGCGGGCGCCGCCGCCAGCGCGGCCGCGGCGGCCACCGCCATGGCACCGCACACGGCCTCGCGGTGCTGGTGCGTGGTGTAGGCGGAGATCTCCGCCTGGTGGGTGGCCTGCTCGGGGTCGTCGGCGTACCAGGCCCCGAGCGGGGCGATGCGCATCGCGGCGCCGTTGCCCCACGAGCCCTGCCCGTTGAACAGGGCGGAGGCCAGCTCACGCCAGTCCTGGCCCTCGCGCACGAGGCGCAGCATGCGGTTGACGGCGGGCCCGTAGCCGCGGTCGAAGTCGTGGTGGTCCGCGAAGGAGAGGGCCAGGGCGTCCTGGTCGATCCGCCCGTGGTCGGCGAGGACGGCGGCGACCGAGCACGCCATCTCGGTGTCGTCGGTCCACTGCCAGGGACCGGGCGGCAGCTCGCGCCTCTTGAGCAGGGGGTAATTGACGGGGACGAAGAACTGGGAGCCCAGCGCGTCACCCAGTGCCAGCCCGCGCAGGCTGGCCATGGCGCGTGCGTAGCGCCGGTCGGAAGCGGGTTCAGGGGTCATCGCGGGTCACTCTAGCCGTCCAGGTCGTAGGGCTCGGGTGTGGTCCATCTTTCAAATGGGCGGTCCATCCGATAGCGGCCGTCGTCCCCGAGCCGCAGTACCCGGAAGTCACCGTTCGGGGGGTTGGACAGGCACTCGAACTCGGCCACCGACCAGTGGAACCAGCGCATGCAGAACAGCCGCATGGTCAGCCCGTGGGTCACCAGCAGTACGTTCGGCGGGTGATCCGGGGCCTCGAAGCTGCGGTAGAGGCTCTCCAGGAAGGACCCGACCCGGTCGTAGACGTCGGCTCCCGACTCACCTTGTGCGAACCGGTAGAAGAAGTGCCCGTACGCGTCCCGGTAGGCCTTCTGGAGCCGGACGTCGTCGCGGTCCTGCCAGTTGCCCCAGTCCTGTTCGCGCAGCCGCGGCTCTTCCCGGACCCGCACCCGGGCCGGGTCCAGTCTCAGGTCGCGGAAGGTCTGCAGGGTGCGCCGGTAGGGGGAGAGGTACGCGCTGACGGGCTCGTCGCCGAAGAGCGCCCGCAGGCGTTCGCCCGTGGCCGCTGCCTGCGCGTGCCCGATGCGGGTCATCCGCAGGGCGTGGTCGGGCTCTCGCTCGTACACCGAGTCGTCGGCATTGCCCTCCGATTCCCCGTGACGGACGAGGACGATGCGCCGCGGTCTTGCCATTCCACGACCCTAATCCGGCCATCGGCGGTGGACGGCCGGAGCGCGCCGAACACGCATGTGGTCATGGCGACATTCCTACCGTCACACCGTCACACGGCCGCGCGCTCCTACCGTCCAGGACGGCTCGGGCCGCGCGCTCATACCGTCCAGGACGGTTCCAGATCGACGACGTCGCCGGTCAGCGCCTCGACGTCGGCCTCGGTCTGCGCCCGCAGGGTGAGCCGCTCGACGCGTTCCTGACGGTACTTGCCGTGCTCGGCCGCCGCGTGCCACATGGACAGCACCAGGAACTCCCGGCCGGGGGCCTCCCCGAAGAGCCCGCGCACCATGCCGGGGGAGCCCGCCATGGCCGGATTCCACACCTTTTCCTGCATGAGCGCGAAGTGGTCCGTCCGGCCCTCCCGCACCCGGCAGTGCGCCACGCGCACCACGTCGGCGTCGGTGAAGCGCGGTTCGAACCCGGTCTTCACGTCGAAGCGGTGGTCGAAGAGGGTGACCCGGGGGTTGGTGTACGTCCCGTGCTGGGCGGCGGCCAGCCGGTCGTGCGACCGCGCCATGAAAGAGTCGTAGAACGAGCGGCTCTCCCAGAACGCGAAGACATGCGCGACGCCTTGCCGGCCCCGGCTCCAGCCGCCGCCCTGCCCCCGGAATCCCGGTTCACCCGGCAGCCCCGCCCATTTGCGCTGCCCCCGCTCGAACCCGCGTCGGTCCGTCACCGTGCAGCGAATCCACTTGACCAGCACCGCGCCATCGTACGGTGCCCAGCCCGGCCCGGGTCAGTACTCGGCCCGGTACATCCGTACCAGTTCGCCCGCATCCCGCTCGGACAGCCGGATCCCGAACTCCCGGTCGAGGATGCCGTGCAGTTCGTCGGCCGCGACGGGACGCCGCTCGGTCCGCCCGTCGGGGTGGATCACGGTGAACTCGTCCCGCACGAGCGAGATCCGGTGGGCGGATCCGGGCACTCCGGGGCGGTGCGCGACGAGCTGGCCGACGAAGGCGGAGCGGGGGTGCGAGGAGCTGTAGTGGTTCATCAGGACGTAGTCGACGGGGTAGGCGGGCTGCGGGCCGAAGGCGTACAGATCCCGCCAGGCGCCCTCGCGCAGGAAGGTCAGGACCAGCACGCCGTCCCCCTCCTCGCGCACGGCGTACGTCCACTCCCCCTGCGGTACCTCGGTGCCCGGCCGGCCGAGCGGGACGGGCTCGCGCGGCCCCTGGTGGCCGAAGCCCGCATCGCACAGCCAGGGTTCGCCGTCCACGGTGACGACGAGGACGGCGTGGGTGACCGGCAGGAGCGCCTCGCCGCGGGTCCGGTTGCGGGCGCCGCGCCCGGCGACGGCGAAGCCGATCCGCTCCAGGGCGGCGGCGAGCAGCGTGTTCTGCTCGTAGCAGTACCCGCCGCGGCGGCCGCGCACGAGCTTGTCCTCGATGCTCTTGACCTCGAGCGAGATCGGGTGACCGAGCAGGACGTCGATGCTCTCGAAGGGGATGGCGGCGGTGTGCGCCCGGTGCACCGCGCGCAAGGTGTCCAGGTCCGGGAGGAGTTCCCCCGCGTATCCGATCCGTGCCAGATAGGCATCCAGATCCAGCTCGTCACCGCTCCACATGGCTCCCCCGCTCCCCGGCCCGAAGGCGCCCGTCCGGCGCGCCCCCGGACAATGATCCACACGAGGGCGCGCCACACCAAGGGTTATTCGCCCGGCCACGGCCTCCCGGCCGGAGGCGGTACGGACGTCCTCAGGAGGCGCTCCAGCCCGGGACCGTCGGCAGCACCTGCTCGGCGATGCGGGTCAGCGTCGCGTCGTCGGGCAGCATGCCGTCCGGACGCCAGACGACGAGCTCGTAGGAGCCACCGCCGTCCTTCGCGTCCTTGGCGACCAGCAGGCTGCGGGCCATGACACCCGGCTGCGAACTGCTCTTGCCGCCCGCGTTGAAGGTGAGGGCCAGGGTCCGGTCCGAGGAGAAGAACGCCGGGTGCCCCAGTACCGTCTGCTTCTGCACGGTCGTGCCCAGGAGCTCGGCCAGCTGGGCGACCGGGAACCGGTCGTAGGACGACGAGAGCTTCACATGGTGGCTCTTCAGCCCGACCTCGGCCCCGGGAGTGGCCGTCTTGGTGCCGTCGGCGTGCTCGATCGCACCGTCGTTGCCCCAGGCGTTCACCGCGTGCTCGTCCGGCGTCCCGAGGAGCGCCGGCAGGTCCGGCCGGTTCAGCGCCGCGCACATCTGCGCCCCCGTGACGATCTGCGATGTCGGCGGAGCGCTGTGCGAGGGCGAGCAGGTGGCCGGTTTGTCCGGGTCGTACGGCTTGCCGACCAGGTCCCCCACGCCCCACAGGGCGCCCAGGAGGCCCCCGACCACCACCACCGCCGCCACTACCTGAGCCCCCGCGCTCATGCCCTTCTCGGATCCGGCGATTTCGTCGACCATGTCCCCCACCTTGCGGTCCCCCACTCTGCGTTCACGCCGTGTGCGCGACGGTGGAGCCTAGCCGGTGATCGTTTTCTGGGAAACAGGGAAAATCACAGGTCACAGGTCACAGGTCGCTTGTCAGCGCGCGCGGGTACGACGAAGGGGACCGGCCAAAGACCGGTCCCCTTCGTCAGCCGAACATCAGCCGAACATCAGCCGCGCCCGAACATCAGCTGCAACCGCTGGTCGAGCCGCAGCCCTCGCAGATGTAGCAGGATCCCGCGCGCTGCATCTTCGTACCGCAGGAGAAGCACAGCGGTGCGTCGGCGCTCACGCCGAGCTGCATCTCCACCAGTTCCGCGCTCGAGTGCGCCTGCTTGGGAGCGGGCACCTCCACGACCGCGACCGGCTTGAGCACGGCCGGGACGACCGTGAGCGGGGCCGCCGGAGTCAGGGACTCCGTGTCCAGCTCCTCCTCGAGCGGCTCGTACGAACCGGTGTCGAGGTGACGCTGGCGCTCCTCGGCGGAGTGGATGCCGAGGGCGGAGCGGGTCTCGAAGGGCAGGAAGTCGAGCGCGACGCGCCGGAAGATGTAGTCGACGATCGACTGCGCCATCCGCACGTCCGGGTCGTCCGTCATACCGGCCGGCTCGAAGCGCATGTTCGTGAACTTCGCGACGTACGTCTCCAGGGGGACGCCGTACTGCAGACCGACCGAGACGGCGATGGAGAAGGCGTCCATCATGCCCGCGAGGGTCGAACCCTGCTTGGACATCTTCAGGAAGACCTCGCCCAGACCGTCGTCCGGGTAGGAGTTCGCCGTCATGTAACCCTCGGCGCCACCGACCGTGAAGGAGGTGGTGATGCCCGGGCGGCCCTTGGGCAGGCGCTTGCGGACGGGACGGTACTCGATGACCTTCTCGACCGCCGTGCGGATGGTGTCCTCGGCCTTGGCGGTGACCTCGGCCTTCTCCTCTTCCTTCTTCTTCGCGGAGAGGGGCTGGCCGACCTTGCAGTTGTCGCGGTAGATCGCGAGCGCCTTGACGCCGAGCTTCCAGGCCTCGAAGTAGATCTCCTCGATCTCTTCGACGGTCGCCGTCTCCGGCATGTTGACCGTCTTGGAGATCGCGCCGGAGATCCAGGGCTGGATCGCGGCCATCATGCGGACGTGGCCCATCGCGGAGATGGAACGCTCGCCCATCGCGCAGTCGAAGACCGAGTAGTGCTCGAGCTTGAGGCCCGGGGCGTCCACGACCACACCGTGTTCGGCGATGTGGGCGACGATCGCCTCGATCTGCTCCTCCTGGTAACCCAGGCGGCGCAGGGCCTGCGGGACGGTGCCGTTGACGATCTGCATCGAGCCGCCGCCGACGAGCTTCTTGAACTTGACCAGGGCCAGGTCAGGCTCGACACCGGTGGTGTCACAGGACATCGCGAGACCGATGGTGCCGGTCGGCGCGAGCACGGAGGCCTGCGCGTTGCGGAAGCCGTTCTTCTCGCCGAGGCGCAGGACGTCCTGCCAGGCCTCGGTGGCCGCGGCCCAGATCGAGTTGTCCAGGTCCTCGGTGCGCGGCGCGACGGCGTTGGCGTCGGCGTGCTGCTTCATGACGCGCTTGTGCGACTCGGCGTTGCGGGCGTAACCGTCGTACGGGCCGACGATCGCGGCCAGCTCGGCGGAGCGCCTGTACGCCGTACCGGTCATCAGCGAGGTGATCGAGGCGGCGAGGGTGCGGCCGCCGTCCGAGTCGTACGCGTGGCCGGTGGCCATCAGCAGGGCGCCGAGGTTGGCGTAGCCGATGCCCAGCTGGCGGAAGGCGCGGGTGTTCTCGCCGATCTTCTGCGTCGGGAAGTCCGCGAAGCAGATGGAGATGTCCATCGCGGTGATGACCAGCTCGACGACCTTGGCGAAGCGCTCGGCGTCGAAGGACTGGTTGCCCTTGCCGTCGTCGTTGAGGAACTTCATCAGGTTCAGCGAGGCGAGGTTGCAGGACGTGTTGTCCAGGTGCATGTACTCGCTGCACGGGTTGGACGCGGTGATGCGGCCGGACTCGGGGCAGGTGTGCCAGTTATTGATCACACCGTCGTACTGGATGCCCGGGTCGGCGCAGGCCCACGCGGCCTCGGCGAGCTTGCGGAAGAGCGCCTTGGCGTCGACCTTCTCGATGACCTCGCCGGTCATGCGGGCGCGCAGACCGAACTCGGTGCCGTTCTCGACGGCCGTCATGAACTCGTCGTTCACACGGACGGAGTTGTTGGCGTTCTGGTACTGGACGGACGTGATGTCGTCGCCGCCCAGGTCCATGTCGAAGCCCGCGTCGCGCAGGGCGCGGATCTTCTCCTCTTCCTTCACCTTGGTCGCGATGAAGTCCTCGACGTCCGGGTGGTCCACGTCCAGGACGACCATCTTGGCCGCGCGGCGGGTGGCGCCGCCCGACTTGATCGTTCCGGCGGACGCGTCGGCGCCGCGCATGAAGGAGACCGGGCCGGAAGCGTTGCCGCCGGAGGAGAGGAGCTCCTTGGAGGAGCGGATCCGGGAGAGGTTCAGGCCGGCGCCGGAGCCGCCCTTGAAGATCATGCCCTCTTCCTTGTACCAGTCGAGGATCGACTCCATGGAGTCGTCGACGGCCAGGATGAAGCAGGCGGAGACCTGCTGCGGCTGGGGCGTGCCGACGTTGAACCACACCGGCGAGTTGAAGCTGAAGATCTGGTGCAGGAGCGCGTAGGTCAGCTCGTGCTCGAAGATCTCGGCGTCGGCGGGCGAGGAGAAGTAGTCGAAGTCCTCGCCGGCCTTCGTGTAGGTCTTCACGATCCGGTCGATCAGCTGCTTGAGACCGGTCTCGCGCTGCGGGGTGCCGACGGCCCCGCGGAAGTACTTGCTGGTGACGATGTTGACCGCGTTCACCGACCAGAAGTCGGGGAACTCGACGCCACGCTGCTCGAAATTGACCGAGCCGTCGCGCCAGTTGGTCATGACGACGTCACGACGCTCCCAGGCCACCTCGTCGTACGGGTGCACGCCAGGGGTCGTGTGGATGCGCTCGATCCGAAGGCCGCTCTTCGAGGCCTTGGTTCCCTTGGTGCGGGAACCTCGTGCCGAGCCGCTCGCCGTCTCTGTCATTGCCGCCTCCCATATACGGGCGAAACGCCCTATTGTGCCCGCGAAATTCCGTGGCACGGTGTTGACTGTGATCTACGTACGTGGCCTGGCTGATCCCGGCCGCGCTGCGGCCGCCCGATCAGTCGGCGGCGGAGGCGGGCACGGGGACCGCGGAGGTCCCACCGGGCTCGCACTCTTGGGTGTGAGTCCGCCGGTCACGGAGTTCCGTGATGGCGGTCTCGAAGTCTTCCAGCGTGTCGAACGCTTTGTACACGGACGCGAACCTGAGGTACGCGACCAGGTCCAGCTCCTGCAGCGGACCGAGTATGGCCAGACCCACGTCGTGGGTGGTCAGCTCGGCGCTGCCGGTGGCGCGCAGCGCCTCCTCGACCCGCTGGCCGAGCTTGGCGAGGGCGTCCTCGGTGACCGGCCGCCCCTGGCATGCCTTGCGGACGCCCGAGATGACCTTGCTCCGGCTGAAGGGCTCGGTCACTCCGCTGCGCTTGATCACCATCAGTGACGCGGTCTCGACGGTGGTGAAGCGGCGGGAGCAGTCCGGACACTGACGGCGCCTGCGGATCGACGTCCCGTCGTCCGTGGTGCGACTGTCCACGACGCGACTGTCGGGGTGCCTGCAGAAGGGGCAATGCAAGGCTTCCGACCCTCCTTCTCGGCACGACTGAATGACCTCCCGAAAGGCCCGGACAGCAGCAGCCGACAACAGAGGCACGGCTCTGTCAGGGGCTCGGGAAGCAGCCACCAGCATATGCGATGTCGGGGCTCTCGGCAGACCGGGGACCACAACCTCTGGGCGGCTTCGCCCATCCAACCACTAGATCTTGGGTTGCGGAGGATTTACGTCGCTCCGCGTGTCGCGACCCGTGTCGGCCGGATATGGGGCCCGCGAGTGCCACACTGGGCGCAACCGGACCGGGGCGATCCAACCGGCAACGGTACCGTAAGCGGTGGATGCCGGACCGAACCCGCGTTCGGCAGACCGCTCGTCTATACACCCCTCAACATGGCCGCGATAAGCAATCTGCGATTTTTCACTCGAACGTGTGTTTGGCGCAACCTTTCGAAAGCAACTACCGTTGTCCAGCGAGGGAGAACATTTCGAGAGGGGCCGCAGACGTGACCACCACCGCAGACAGTGCCACCATCACTGCCCAGAACCGCTCCCAGAGCCGACTCGAGCCGGTGCATGCCATGAACGACGCCAGCCTGAACCCGGAGGCGGAGCCTGTGCGCCCCGCACGCTCGCTGCCAGGGCGCCCTCCAGGCATCCGCGCCGACAGCTCAGGACTCACGGACCGGCAGCGGAGGGTCATCGAGGTCATCCGCGACTCGGTGCAGCGCCGCGGCTACCCGCCGTCGATGCGCGAGATCGGCCAGGCGGTCGGCCTGTCCAGCACCTCTTCGGTCGCCCACCAGCTGATGGCCCTGGAGCGCAAGGGCTTCCTGCGCCGTGACCCGCACCGGCCGCGGGCGTACGAGGTGCGCGGCTCCGACCAGCCCAGCTCGCAGCCCACCGACACCACCGGCAAGCCCGCCGCCTCCTACGTCCCCCTGGTGGGCCGGATCGCCGCGGGCGGACCGATCCTCGCCGAGGAGTCGGTCGAGGACGTGTTCCCCCTCCCCCGGCAGCTCGTCGGCGACGGTGAGCTGTTCGTCCTCAAGGTCGTCGGCGACTCCATGATCGAGGCCGCCATCTGCGACGGCGACTGGGTCACGGTCCGCCGCCAGCCCGTCGCGGAGAACGGCGACATCGTCGCCGCCATGCTGGACGGCGAGGCCACGGTCAAGCGTTTCAAGCGCGAGGACGGCCATGTCTGGCTGCTCCCGCACAACTCCGCGTACCAGCCGATCCCCGGCGACGAGGCGACCATCCTCGGCAAGGTGGTCGCGGTCCTGCGGCGTCTCTGACGGTCGCCGCCACCATCCGGCCCCGGGACTCACTGCGCCGTGTCCCGGGGCTGCTCCATGCCCGCCGTGTCCGTGGGCTGGCCCGCCGGGTCCGGGGGCTGCTCCATGCCGACGGCGGGCAGCCGCTACCGGTCTACTTGCCGTCGGCCTTCGCGGTCGCGTCGATGGCGGCCAGCGAGCGGCGGACCTGGTTGCGGTCCGTGGTGTACCAGAAGTCGGGCAGCGTGGCCCGGACGAAGCTGCCGTAGCGGGCGGTGGCGAGCCGCGGGTCCAGCACCGCGACCACGCCGCGGTCGCCGGAGGCCCGTACCAGCCGGCCCGCGCCCTGGGCCATGAGCAGCGCCGCGTGGGTCGCGGCGACGGCCATGAAGCCGTTGCCGCCGCGCTCCTCCACCGACTTCTGGCGTGCGCTCATCAGCGGGTCGTCCGGGCGCGGGAACGGAATCCGGTCCATGACCACCAGCTGGCAGCTGGGGCCGGGCACGTCCACGCCCTGCCAGAGCGAGAGCGTTCCGAACAGACAGGTCTGCGGATCGGCGGCGAACGCCTTGATCAATTCGCCGAGCGTCTCCTCACCCTGGAGCAGGATCGGGTTCTCCAGCCGCCCGCGCAGCTCCTCGGCCGCCGCCTTCGCGCCGCGCATGGAGGAGAACAGGCCGAGGGTGCGGCCGCCCGCCGCCTCGATCAGCTCGGCCAGCTCGTCGATCATGTCCCCGCGGGTGCCCTCGCGGCCGGGCGTGGCCAGGTGCTTGGCGACGTAGAGGATGCCCTGCTTCGGGTAGTCGAACGGCGAGCCGACGTCCAGGCCCTTCCAGACCGGTGCGTCGTCCCCCTCGACCCCCTCGGGAGAGAGCCCCATCGAGGCCGCGACGCCGTTGAAGTCCCCGCCCAGCTTCAGGGTCGCGGAGGTCAGGACCACGGAGCGGTCCTCGAAGAGCTTCTCGCGCAGCAGCCCGGACACCGAGAGCGGGGCGACCCGCAGGGTCGCGCCGAAGCGGTCGTGACGCTCGTACCAGACCACGTCGTATGCGGAGCCGAGGGTGATCCGCTCCGCCACGCCGTGGATGCTCTCCACCGCGGCGAGGGCTTGCTTGCGCACCGCGTCCTCGTCGTGGACGGACTTGTCGCGGGTGCCGCCGATCGCCGAGATCACGTTGCGCGAGGCGTCGCGGAGCGCGAGCAGGGCGTAGCCGAGGTCCTCGGGGATCTCCTCCAGGCGGCCGGGCAGGGCCAGCTCCATCACCCGCTCGAAGGTCTCGGCGGCGGTCTGGAGGGAGTCCGCGATCTTCTCGTTGACCAGCTTCGCGGAGCGTTTCACGGCGCGGTTGACCTGGCCGGGAGTGAGCTCGCCGGTGGCGACCCCGGTGACCCGCGAGACCAGCTCGTGGGCCTCGTCGACGATCAGCACCTCGTGCTGCGGGAGCACCGGAGCGCCTTCGATGGCGTCGATGGCGAGCAGCGCGTGGTTGGTGACCACGACGTCGGCGAGCTTGGCGCGCTCGCGCGCGGCCTCGGCGAAGCACTCCGCGCCGTACGCGCACTTCGTCGCGCCCAGGCATTCCCGGGAGGAGACGGAGATCTGGGCCCAGGCCTTGTCGGAGACGCCCGGGGTCAGGTCGTCCCGGTCGCCGGTCTCCGTCTCGTCCGACCAGTCGCGCAGGCGCAGCAGGTCCTGCCCGAGCTTGCTCGTGGGGGCGGCCGCTTCGAACTGGTCGAAGAGGCCCTCCTCCTCGTCCTGCGGCGCGCCTTCGTGCAGGCGGTGCAGGCAGAGGTAGTTGGACCGGCCCTTGAGCATGGCGAACTGCGGCCGCCGGCGCAGCTGCGGGTGCAGCGCCTCGACCGTGCGCGGCAGGTCGCGCTCGACGAGCTGGCGCTGGAGCGCGAGCGTGGCGGTGGCCACGACCACGCGCTCGCCGTGGGCGAGGGCGGGCACCAGATAGCCGAGGGACTTTCCGGTGCCGGTGCCGGCCTGGATGAGCCGGTGGGAGCTGTCGTCGATCGCTTCGGCGACGGCTTCGGCCATGGCCACCTGGCCGGGACGCTCCGTGCCGCCGACGGCGGTGACGGCGGCGTGCAGCAGGTCGGTGAGAGAGGGCTTCGTCATAGCACTGCCAACCCTACGGGGCGCCACCGACAGCGAGCGCACCGGCGAGTGATCACGACGGGTACAGGGGGTTGGGCACGGTGCCGTGCACGACGGCGTGCGGACGGTCCGGGCGGTCGCGGTAGCCGTCCTCGTAGAGCCGGTTCCGGTTCAGGCAGAGCCGCGCGATCCGCTCGGTGAGCAGGTCGAACAGCTCGTAGCGCTCCTTCAGCTCGGGGAAGCGGGCCTGGTGACGGAGGATTTCCGCCCGTACGAGCGACCAGAAATCGCGCTCGGGAACGCCGAGCCGGTCCTCGCAGATCGCCGAGAGGTAGCGGAAGACCCCGATGAAGAGTCCCGAGTGGATGAACTGGGGCAGGAAGTCCGCGGGCTCGGTGAGGAGCACCGCGCGGACCTCGTCGGGCATGGTCGCCTGTTCGGGCAGCGGCTCGCGGCTGACGTTGATGTCGTCGACGAAGTCCTTGACCGCGAGCCGGACGGGAACGTCGCGCTCGTCGAAGATCACGATCGTGTTCTCGCCGTGGGGGGAGAACACGGTGCCGTAGCGGTAGAGGAAGTGGAGCAGGGGCGGCAGCAGGGCGGCGAAGAGGTGCCGTAGCCAGAGCGCCGGAGACAGGCCGGAGCGGGCGATCAGCTCGGCGGTGAAGGACCGGCCGCGCGGGTCGATGTGAAGCAGCGAGGCGAGCGTCCGGGCCCGCTCCCCCGGGGCGAGGTGGCCGGTGAGCGGTTCGCGCCAGATCGCGCCGAGCAGCTCTCGGTACTGGTAGGGGACCTCGGGCAGCTCGTCGTACACCGGATGCCGCACGGTGACGGAGGCGACCTCGCCGAGCAGCACGACCCGGCATTCGTCGCGCAGGAAGGGATCGGCGTCGCGCAGGGAGTGGACCCAGGCCGTGACGGCGGGCGCGGCGAGGGTGAGGTCGGTGGGCAGGCCGCGCCAGACCATGGTGTTGAAGACGGACAGGGGGAGCTTGACGGTGTGCCGGTCGGGGCGGGTGAGGTTGAGGAAGGTCCGGATCGACTGCTGCGGAAGGCGTACGTCGAGGTCCGCGGGCAGCGGGACCAGGGCGCCCGACGCCAGGGCGGGGGCGAAGAGCGGGAGCACCACCTCGTCCCACTGCCAGGGGTGGACCGGGAGGTAGAGGTAGCCGCTGGGGTCGAGGCCGCGGTCGCGCAGGGTCCGGTCGAAGGCGGCGCGGGTGACGGGGTCCAGCTCGGCGGCGTAGAGGCGGGCGGGGTCCGCGAGGCCGGCGGTGCCGCGGTAGGCGGCGAGCGAGGTGTGGGCGGCGAGCCAGGGCAGGCGCTGGCGGGTCCGCGCCTCAGGGGCCCAGGCCGCGGCGTCCGCGGCGGAGAAGCCGAGGCGGCCCTTGTTGAGGACGAGCCAGGGGTGACCGCTCTGGTGTCCTTCGAGCGCCGCGTGGTCGAGGTCGGCCAGGAGGTCCGCGGTGAGCGCGGTGTGGTCGACGCGCGCGTCGGCGGCGAGGGTCGCGCTCAGTTCGCGGACGAGGTGGCCGAGGGTGGTGCCGTCGAGGCCGAGGAGGTTCCGGGCGCGGACGAGGAAGCCGTAGGGGTCCCCGAAGGCGGTGGCGGGGGCGGTCGAGGGGGCCGGGGCGGCGAGGGTGATGGTGCCGGGGTCGACCTGCCAGCTCCCGTAGACGCGGCGGCGGGCCCGGAAGCCGAGGGAGCCGCCGTCGTCGAGGGTGAGCGTCCAGGCGTCACCGTCGGCGGCCGGGGCCGGGACGGGGCGGATGATTTCCTCGTAGGCGAATTCACCGAGCATCTTGGCCAGGAGCCGACGGGCGACCACGTCCCAGGTCACCCGGTTCAGTTCGGGTGGGGTGCGGGGGTCCTGCGGCGACGGTGGCAGCGCCGCCTCGGCGGAGTCCGGGGCAGCGGAGAAATTCGGCACAAGACTCCTCGGGATCGGGAACTTAGCTGCGTGGCGCAGAGTTTTCATGGTCAGAGGAGATTGCGCAGGGCCCTCTCGCGGATCATCAGGGCGGCGCGCTTCTCGGGAAGGTCGATTTCCGCGGAACAGCGGAAACCGGAGTTGAGGAAGGCTGATACGGAGGGGGTGTTGCGCATGTCCGGTTCGGCGATGACGCGCGCGCAGCGGGGGCGGTTGTCGAGCACCAGGTCGGCGACGGCCCGCAGCAGAGCGGTGCCCAGCCCCCTGCCCCGGTTCGTTCCGTCCCCGATGAGCAGATGGATACCGGTGTCGTGGGGGCGCGCCGGGTAGTGGCGCGCGATCGGGTCGAGGTCGGCCCGGTAGATCTCCCAGTAGCTCATCGGGGTGCCGTCGAGCATGCCGAGACAGGGAATGCTGCGGCCGTCTCCGTCGAGCTGCTCCCGCAGGTGCGCGGCGGTCACGGAGGCGGGGCCCTCGAGTTCCCAGAAGGCGGCCACCTCCGGGTCGTTCATCCACCGGGTCAGCAGTTCCAGGTCGCGCCCGATGCGTACGGGCTCCAGGCGGAAGGCACCGAACGGGGTGGCGGCGGCGCCCCAGGCGGCCGGTGACTCCAGGAGGTCGGCCTCGGCGAGCAAGGGCAGCAGCTCGGCGGGAATGCGCAGTTCGAGTGTGTCGGCGGCGGCGAATCCGGCGTCGGTCGGGGGCATGGGCTCTTCTCCGCGTCAGTCGTGAAGGGGGTTGGCGATGGTGACGTAGACGGATTGGGTGTCGACGGGGCCGACGAGCTCGTCGAGGCCGCCGAGGCGGGTGAGCAGATTCGCCTTGCACCGCAGGGTGGGTGAGTCGAGCAGCTGCGCGGGAAGCGGTCCGAGGGCGGTGGCCTTGCCGAGGAAGCGGCGGAAGGCGGCGAGCAGGACGCGTTCGTCGGCGAGCCGCTGGGAGCCGAAGGCCCCGATGAGACCGAACACGTTGTTGATGGCGAGGTAGTACGCGAAGCGCTCGTCGGTGACGGCGTCGGAGACGAAGGTGTCGCTGGCGCTGCCGATACCGGGCAGCCGGTGCTCCAGTTCCGCGCGGTGGGAGTCGCGGAAGTAGTAGCCCTGGTTGTCGCGGTAGCGGCCGCCGACGGGCCAGCCCGCGGGGTCGAGCAGGACCAGGGTGTTCTGCTGGTGCGCTTCGAGGGCGATGCCCGCGAGGGCGTCGAGGGCCAGCACCGGCAGGACGACGTGGTCGAGGTAGCGCAGGAACCACTCGGCGGCGACGGCGGATGTGGGCCGCCCGGTGGCGAAGGCGAGCCGGGCGACCAGCTCGGCCAGGCGTGAACGCATCGTGGTGCGGCCGGGCCGAGGCCGGGGGGAGGTGAGCGCGGCGACGCAGACGGCGTCGTCGCCCGGACGGAAGGGGTTGTGGCGCAGCAGGGCGTCGAGGCCGGGGACGGGGGCGCCGTCCAGGGCGTCGACGGCGACCCAGGCGGGGTCGCGCACGATGTCGAAGCCGGGGTGGACCGCCTGCCACTCCTCGACCAGGCCGGAGCGCAGCAGTCGGTGCACCTCGACGCCCCGGTGGAGTTCCTTGCGGAGGTTCTCCCGGCGGGAGTTGGTGATGCGCAGGCCGAGCGACAGCTTGATCATCGCCGCGGCGCCGGGGCGATGGACGGTGCGGATGGAGGAGGTCGGGTACCAGGGGTCGCCGTGCGGCCCGAGGTCGTGCAGGAGTCCCGCGTCGAGGAGGGCCGCGACGGCGGGGCGCTGGAAGAGGTCGCGGGCCTGCCAAGGGTGCAGGGGAAGGGGGGTGGTGCCGTCGGGGAGCCGGAGTCCGGGGGCGAGCCGGCCGAGCAGCCGCTCGGCCGGGACGAGCCGGCCGCGTTCGGTCCAGGCGGAGTCGGTGGCGAGGACGCAGGGGTCGACGGCGGTCCAGTGCAGGGGGAAGGAGCCGTGCAGTTCGGGTGAGTACCGGCGGACCTCCGCTTCGGAGAGGCCCTCGCGGCTCTTCGGGGTGGGATGAAGGGGGTGACCGAGGAGCAGGGACTGCTCGGCGGTGAGGAAGAGGTCACCGTCGACGGGGGCGGGGGCGACGGGGCGGGTGCGCCGGTCGGCGATGAACTCGGCGGTGCGGCGGACCGAGTCGGCGACCCGGCCGACCAGATCGGCGCCACCGCGCGCGCCGCCTTCGCGGGCGATGAGTCCGGCGAGGGTGACCGCGTCCAGCGCGGGGGCGTCGGCGGGAGCGCCCTCGAGCCGGGCGGGGGCGAAGCGGTGCCAGCCTGCCGGGGACCAGTGCCGGACCGCGATGAGCAGGGCCGTGCCCGAGGCGGGCAGGGGGATGCGCAGCGGGGTGCCGGGGGGCCCGTCGGGGCGGCCGACGCCACTCTCACGTACCCAGCACCGCAGCAGGTTCTCCACGGCCGCCGCCTCGGCCGCGACGGCCGGGTCGGGATGGTCCAGCAACTCGGGCAGCACCACCGGCCCGGCCTCGGGCAGGCGGCCCGCGGGCGAGGGCCCGGCTGCATCGGTCCGGGGCAGGCGGGTCGCGGGCGGGGAGCCGGCCGTAGGCGGGCGAGCACCGGGCGAAGCCTCGGCCGTCGGCAGGCGGCCACCGGGCGGGGCCCCGGCCGTCGGCAGGCGGCCCCCGGGCGGAGCCCCGGCCTCTTCGGTCCCGGGCAGGCGGGTCGCGGGCGGGGCCCCGGCCGCCAGCAAGCGGCCACCGGGCGGAGTCTCGGCCTCTTCGGTCCCGGGCAGGCGGGTCGCGGTCGGGGCCCCGGCCGTCGGCAGGCGGCCCCCGGGCGGAGCCCCGGCCGTCGGCAAGCGGCCACCGGGCGGAGTCTCGGCCTCTTCGGTCCCGGGCAGGCGGGTCGCGGGCGGGGCGCCGGCTGCGTCGGTCGGGGTGCTGGTCGCACCTTGCCCGGGTGCCGGGATCCCGGGTGCGCTGGGCTCGGGTGCGCTGGACTCGGGCGCGCTGGGCTCGGGCGCGCTGGGGGTGGATGCGCTGGGGCCGGGCGGTCGGAGCCCCGTCGGGGCGAGCCTGGGCGTCGCGGTGCTGGTCGGTGCGGCGCGGGTCGGCTCGGGGGTGGCTGGCCCGATGCTGGCCGGTGCGGTGCTGGCCGGTGCGAGCCCGGCCGCCCCGGTGCCGGTCGGCTCGGGGGGCGTCAAGCCGCTGGTAGTCGGTGCGGTGCCGGCCTGTGCGGTGCTGGCCGGTCCAAACCCGGCCGCCCCGGGGCTGGTCGACTGGGGGGTGGTCGGCCCGCTGGTAGTCGGTGGGGTGCCGGCCTGTGCGGTGCTGGCCGGTCCAAACCCGGCCGCCCCGGGGCTGGTCGGCTGGGGGGTGGTCGGGGCGAGCTCGGGCGCCCGGGCGGGGACCGGGTCGGTGCTCGCCGGCTCGGCGCCGACTACTCCTGGCCCGGCCGCACTTGTGCCGGCTGCGCCGGTCCCGGTCGGTGTGGGCGCGGCTGTACCCCCGGCCGCCTGGGTGCCGGTCAGTCCGGTGCTGGTCGGTCCGGTGCTGGTCGGTCCGGTGCTGGTCGGTCCGAGGTGGGTCCCCTCGGCCCCGGCCGCTCGGGTGGTGGTCAGGTTGGACCCTGCCACCCAGGTGCTGGCCGGTGTGGTGTGGGTGAGCCCTGGGCCGGCCGTGCCCGCCGCTCCGGAGGCGGTGGCTTCCGCGCTCGTCGCGGCCGGGACGGGGGTTGCCGGGGTGCAGTCCTTCTGGCGGGGGACGGTGGCCGGGGCGTGGGGGTGGGGGTGGGGGCCGGGGGTGGGGGTCACGGGGGTTCCTTGAGGGGCTCGGTTCAGGGGTGCCGGGTGCGTTCGGCCGCGGTGATGGCGTCGGCGAGGCGGTCCAGGACGGCCGCGGCCTGCTCGTCGGTGATGGTGAGCGGGGGCAGCAGCCGGACGACGCTGGAGTGGCGCCCGCCCAGCTCGACGATGAGGCCGCGGTCCAGGCACTCCTGGCGCACGGCGGCGGCGAGGTGCGGGGCCCCGCCCCCCGCTCCGGACCCGGCCCTGCCGTCGCTCGCGTGGTCGAGGCCCTCGGGAGCGCCCGGGGCGGCGGGCGCCGTGGGGGCGGCGGGATCGACGAGTTCGACACCCAGCATCAGGCCGCGGCCTCGAACGTCGCCGATGCAGGGGTGGTCGGCGGCCAGCCCTCGCAGGGCGGCGAGCATCCGGTCGCCCACCTCGGCCGCGCGTGCGGCCAGGCCGTTCTGCCGGACGTGGGCGAGGGTGGCGGTGCCGGCTGCCATGGCCAGCTGGTTGCCCCGGAAGGTGCCGGCGTGGGCGCCCGGTTCCCAGACGTCCAGTTCGGCCCGGTACACGATCACGGCGAGCGGCAGGCTGCCGCCGATCGCCTTGGACAGCACCATCACGTCCGGGACCACCCCGGCGTGGTCGACGCCCCAGAAGGCACCGGTGCGCCCGACGCCGGTCTGGACCTCGTCGGCGATCAGCGGGATGCCACGGGCCGCGGTGATCTCGCGCATCCGGCGCAGCCAGGCGTCCGGGGCCGGGATGACCCCGCCCTCACCCTGGAGCGGCTCGACGATCATCCCGCCGGGCGTGGGCACCCCGCTCTTGGGGTCGTCCAGGAGGCTCTCGGTCCAGCGGGCGCTGAGCCGGACGCCCTCCGGTCCGCCGACGCCGAAGGGGCAGTCGTGGTCGCGGGGGTAGGGCAGCCGGGTCACCGAGACGTCCCGGGCTCCGCCGGAGGCGGCCAGGGCCCCGGCGGTCATGCCGTGGTAGGCGCCGGTGAAGGCGAGCAGACCGCTGCGGCCAGTGGCGGTGCGGACGAGTTTGAGCGCGGCCTCGACCGCGTCCGTACCGGCCGGTCCGCAGAACTGGACGCGCGCGTTGGCCGCCAGGGCGGGCGGCAGGTTCGCGAACAGCTCGGTGGTGAAGGCGTCCTTGACCGGTGTCGCCAGGTCCAGGACGTGCAGCGGGGCTCCGGAGTCGATGACCTTGCGGATCGCCTCCAGAACCACGGGGTGGTTGTGCCCGAGGGCGAGCGTTCCGGCGCCGGAGAGGCAGTCGAGGTACCGGCGGCCGTCGGCGCCCTCGATCGTCATCCCGCGCGCCCGGACAGGGACGATCGGCAGCGCGCGGGCGTAGGTCCGGGCGGCGGACTCCCGGAGGGACTGCCTGCGCAGGATGCCCTCCGCGCCCCCGCCCGGCCCGGTCGCCGACGCCACGGAGAATCTCGCGGGCGCGTGCTGCGCGGGCACCCGCGCAGCGGGCTCGCAAGGCGACGGAGGGGACAGCGTCGGCCCGGGCGGCGCAGCCGCGCACAGTGCGGGCTCGGCCGGCGCCTCGACGGACGACCCGAGAACGGCCGGCGCGGGCTCGCAAGGCGCAGCAGCCGGAAACGTCGGCTCAGGCGGCGCAGCAGCGGACAGCGCGGGCTCACCCCCCGCGAGGGCGGACAGCGCAGGCACGGGCGCCGTAAGTGCTGAAGGCGACGCGGCGGACGCCACCGGGGCACACCGCGTCGGATCGGCCGGCGCCGCGGCGAACGGCGCGGGCTCGCACCGCGCAGCAGCGGACAGCGCCGGCTCAGGCGGCACAGCCGCGCACAGTGCGGGCTCGGCCGGCACCGCGGCGCACGGCCCGAGGACCGACGGCGCAGCCGCGGACAGCGCGGGCTCGGGCGGCACAGCCGCGGGCAGCGCGGGCTCCGCCGCCGCCACGGCGGACAGCGCCGGCTCGGGCGCCGTGGGGGTGGAAAGCGGTGGGGTGGACGGCGCGGGGGCGGTCCGTGCCGCCGCCGCGGCCGGCTCGGTCAAGGCCACGGGTGTCGGTCCTCCCACTTGGTTCGCCCGGTGCGCGCCGGTGCGCGCGGCCGGGTCTTCGGTCCGGGTGATCTCGCGGCCCGCGCCGCCGGGTTGCCGGGCCCGTCCGGGCCGCGGTTCCGGACTGCTCGTCCGGATTGCGCCTCGAACACGAACGCTGCTTCCCCATCCCCCGTACGTACCAACGACGATGACGGCGACGGATCACGGCCGAACGCCAAGATCCTTATGGGCAGGGGGCGTCCGGCCGCAACCGCCGCCCCGCCCGGTGTCGTCCCCCAGGGCAGCGGCATAGTGGGGTGCTGCACTCCACGCCTCGACCCACCCAGGGGGATTCACGACATGCGACGACCGAACCGACCGGTCACCGCCGTACTGTGCGCGGCCGCGCTCGCGCTGACCGCCGCGGCCTGCGGACCCGGCAACGGTGAGGCCGGCGGAGACGCCAAGCCGACCGCCGCGGCGAGCCTTCCGTCCGGATCCGACACCATCAAGATCCCGGACGAGCTGAAGGACAAGCTCAAGCAGCACGGCTTCGACATGGACAAGTGGAAGGGAGGTGCGTGGAAGAACTGGAAGAAGGAGGACTGGCTCCGCGAGGCGGGCGACTACGTCAACCCGATCATCGCGGGCCTGTGGGACCCGGACCGGATGCGTGACGCCGACGTCCCGCCGGACCGCCCCGTCACCGACCCCGACATCGGCAAGGACCAGGGCGTCACCGACCCGACGCCCGCCCCGGTCACCGCGAAGGCGGCGACCCCGCCCTTCCACACGAGCGTCCCGGAGGCCGGCAAGGTCTTCTTCGACGGACCCGAGGGCTCGATGGTCTGCTCGGCGACCGTCGTCAAGGACCCGGCACACCCCGGCAAGTCCAACATGGTCTGGACGGCGGGCCACTGCGTGCACGCGGGCAAGAGCGGCGGCTGGTACCGCAACATCGCCTTCGTGCCCGCCTACAACAACTCCGGCAAGACCTCGGCGCAGCTCAAGGGGGCGGCCCGCGAGCAGGTGGCGCCGTACGGCGTCTGGTGGAGCGACTGGGCGCAGACCTCGGACCAGTGGATCGCCCAGGGCGGTCCGACCGGTGGCGCGGGCGCCCCGTACGACTTCGCGGTGCTGCATGTGACCCCGGAGGAGGGTGCCGGCAAGTCCCTGGAGGAGACGGTCGGTTCGGCCCTCCCGGTGGACTTCAACGCCCCGGCCGTGGGCAAGGTCGCGAGCATCACCGCGACCGGTTTCCCGGCGGCGGCCCCGTTCGACGGCCAGAAGGCCTACCAGTGCACCGACAAGCCGGGCCGGCTCTCGCTCGTCGCGTCCGCGCCGGTGATGTACCGCATCGGCTGCACCATGACCGGCGGTTCCTCGGGTGGCGGCTGGGTCGCGACCGGCTCCGACGGCAAGCGCGCGCTGGTGTCGAACACCTCGATCGGCCCGGTCAAGGCCGGCTGGCTGGCCGGTCCGCGGCTGGGCCCGGAGGCGAAGGGCGTCTACGACGCGGTGAGCGGCAAGTTCAAGTAGGCCGGACGTACCCGCACACAGGACGTACCCGCACACAGGGAGGGCCCCCCCATCGCGGGGGCCCTCCCTGTGTGTCTGTTCCTGTTCCTACGCCGCGCCGCGCCCCGTCAGTGCTTCGCGGGGACGTACGGCGCGAGGTCCGCCGCCAGTTCGGGGTGGACCCGTGCCTTGAGCAGGGTGCCCTCCGGGGTGTGCTCCTCGGAGATGACCTCGCCCTCGGCGTGTGCCCGGGCGATCAGACCGCCGCGCGTGTACGGCACCAGCGCCTCCACCTCGACCTCGGGCCGGGGCAGTTCGCGGTCGATGAGCTCGAGCAGTTCCTCGATGCCCAGGCCCGTGCGGGCCGAGACGGCGATGGAGTGCCGCTCGATGCGCAGCAGGCGCTGCAGGACCAGCGGGTCCGCGGCGTCCGCCTTGTTGATGACGACGATCTCGGGCACGTTGACCGCGCCGACCTCGCGGATCACCTCGCGCACCGCCGCCAGCTGCTCCTCCGGCGCCGGGTGCGAGCCGTCCACGATGTGCAGGATGAGGTCGGAGTCGCCGACCTCCTCCATCGTGGAGCGGAATGCCTCGACGAGGTGGTGGGGCAGGTGCCGGACGAAGCCGACGGTGTCGGCCAGGGTGTAGATCCGGCCGCTCGGCGTCTCGGCCCGGCGCACGGTCGGGTCGAGGGTGGCGAACAGCGAGTTCTCCACCAGCACGCCCGCGCCCGTGAGGCGGTTGAGCAGCGAGGACTTGCCCGCGTTGGTGTAACCGGCGATGGCGACCGACGGCACCTTGTTGCGGCGCCGTTCCTGCCGCTTGATGTCACGGCCGGTCTTCATCTCGGCGATCTCGCGGCGCATCTTCGCCATCTTCTCGCGAATCCGGCGCCGGTCCGTCTCGATCTTGGTTTCACCGGGACCACGCGTGGCCATGCCGCCACCGCCGCCGCCACCCATCTGCCGGGAGAGCGAGGCACCCCAGCCGCGCAGTCGCGGCAGCATGTACTGCATCTGCGCGAGCGCGACCTGTGCCTTGCCCTCGCGGGACTTGGCGTGCTGGGCGAAGATGTCGAGGATCAGCGCGGTCCGGTCGACCACCTTGACCTTGACGACGTCTTCGAGGGCGATGAGCTGGCCGGGGCTGAGCTCGCCGTCGCAGACGACGGTGTCCGCGCCGGTCTCGGTGACGATGTCCCGCAGCTCGCGCGCCTTGCCGGAACCGATGAAGGTGGCCGGGTCGGGCTTGTCACGGCGCTGGATCACGCCGTCGAGTACGAGGGCGCCCGCCGTCTCGGCGAGGGCGGCCAGCTCCGCGAGGGAGTTGTCCGCGTCCTGCACGGTGCCGGTGGTCCAGACGCCGACGAGGACCACGCGCTCCAGGCGGAGCTGGCGGTACTCGACCTCGGTGACGTCTTCGAGCTCGGTGGAGAGGCCGACGACGCGCCGCAGCGCGGCGCGCTCGGAGCGCTCCAGCTGCTCGCCGTCGCGCTCCCCGTCGATCTCGTGGCTCCAGGCGACGTCCTCTTCCATCAGGGCATCGGCCCGAAGGCTCTCGGTGAAGCTCTGCGCGTCCTTCGCCTCGGGCGAGTCCTGCGCGTCCTGGGAAGGGGAAGAAGAGGAGGTCATTGGATCCTTACGTCGTTTTCGGATGGTCACCGCATGCGGTGTCCCGGGCGGGAGTGCGGGCCCGTACGTACAACGTGTCACACCGGCCGGAGATTCCCTACGGGGCCCCGGTCCGGCGGCCGCGTCGTCGTGCTGTCGATGGTGACATGCCCGTTCCCCGGCCGTCACACCCTTTTCCGCCCGGCCGCTCAGGTGCTCTTCGGCGTGGACCACTCCGGGTGGCCGGGCATCGGCGGGGTCGTCTTGCCGTACAGCCACGGCCGCAGGAAGGCGGCGAGGTCCCGCCCGGCCACCTGCGAGGCCAGTCGTACGAAGTCCTCCGTGCCCACGACCTCGTCGCGGTGCTCCGCCACCCAGCGGCGCTCGAGGTCCTCGAAGGCCGCCGCGCCGATCTCCTGGCGCAGCGCGTACAGGATGAGTGCGGCGCCGTCGTAGACCACCGGGCGGAACAGTCCGATCTTCTCGCCGGGCGCCGCCGCCTTGGGGGCGGCCGGGGGGCCGCCCGCCGCCCGCCACTGGTCGGAGCGCTGGTAGGCCTCGCGCATCCGGCGCTCCAGGGAGTAGGTGCCGAGCCCGTCGGCGTACAGGGCCTCGTACCAGGTGGCGTGTCCTTCGTTGAGCCAGAGGTCGGACCAGGTGCGCGGGGAGACGCTGTCGCCGAACCACTGGTGCGCCAGCTCGTGGACCATGATCGAATCGACGTACCACTCGGGGTAGCCGGGCTGGGTGAAGATGCCGCGTTCGAAGAGCGAGAGGGTCTGGGTCTCCAGCTCGAATCCGGTGCTGGCGTGCGCGATCAGCACCCCGTAGGTCTCGAAGGGGTAGCGGCCGACCCGCTTCTCCATCCACTCCATCTGGGCCGGGGTCTTCTTCAGCCAGGGCTCCAGCCGCGCCCGGTCCGCGGTCGGCACCACGTCGCGCAGCTCCATCCCGTGCGGGCCCTCGCGGTGGATCACCGAGGAGGCTCCGAGCGAGACCTGGGCCAGTTCGGTCGCCATGGGGTGCACCGTGCGGTACGTCCAGGTGGTCGCGGCGGCGGAACGCTCGGCCGAGACCACTGGAAGGCCGTTCGCGACCGCGGTCGTGCCGTTCGGGGCGGTGATCCGGAAGGTGAAGAACGCCTTGTCGGAGGGGTGGTCGTTGCAGGGGAAGACCCAGTGGGCGACGTCCGCCTGGTTGGCCATGGCCAGGCCGTCCGCGGTGGTGACCCAGCCGCCGTCCCCGCCGCGCGGGTCGCTGGTGTGGTGGATGGTGATGTGCAGCGGCTCTCCGGCCGCGAGGGAGCGCTCGGGGGTCAGTACGAGGTCCTCCCCGGCGCTCGCGAAGGGCGCGGGACGGCCGTTGACCTCGGCGGACAGCACCGTGCCGTGGGTGAAGTCCAGGTTGACCCGCTCCAGCGCGGCCGTGGTGCGGGCGTCGATGACGGTGACCGCGTCGAGGGGGGTGCGGTTGTTCTTGTACGTGAAGGACAGGTCGTACGAGCGGACGTCGTAACCCGGGTTGCCGAGCTGCGGGAAGAGCGGGTCGCCGATGCCCAGCGGCTGCGGCGGGGGCAGCACGGCGGCGACGAGGGTGAGGGAGGCCACGGCGAGCAGGGCGGCACGCGTGCGGGAGGAGGTGAGGCGCATCCCCACCGCATACCAGCGGCCGTCGCCCGGGCCCGCGCGACGCGTCGGCGGCGCGGACGGCCCCACCCGAAGGGGTGACTCCGCGGCCCGCCCCGCCCCTTCCCCCGTGGCGCCTCACGTGCCGGCGCGAGGCGCGTCCCGCGCTACACGCGGCTCACGTCGTAGACCCCCGGCACGTCCCGCATGGCCCGCATCAGTCCCGGCAGCCCGGTCGCGTCGCGCAGGTGCAGCGTGTAGGTGTGCCGGACGCGCTGCTCGACGGGCGGCTCGACCGTGGCCGAGATGACCTCGACGCCCTCGTGGGCGATGGCCTCGGTGAGGTCGGCCAGCAGGTGCGGCCGGCCGAAGGATTCGGCGACCAGGGTCACCCGGCAGTCGGCGGTGGCCCGCCAGTGCACGGCGACCGAGGTCCGGCCCACGGACCGCATCCGCTCGACGGCCGGGCACGCGATGCGGTGCACGGTGACGGCCCCGCCACGGACGACGAACCCGGCGACCGAGTCGGGCGGGACCGGGGTGCAGCACCCGGCGAGCCGTACGGTCGCGTCCGGCAGGTCCGCGACGGCGTTGCGCCCGCCGGGCCGCAGGCTGACCATCGGCAGCGGGGCGCGGGGCGGGGCGGTGGGCGGCTTGACGGCGGCGGGGTGGGACTGGAGCCAGGCGCTGATCGCGATCCGGGCGGCCGGGGTGCGCGCGTGGTCGAGCCAGTCGGGGGCGGGACCGGAGGACGCGTCCTGCGCCAGCAGCAGCTGCACGGTGTCGGCGTCGGCCAGCGGGGTGGCCAGGGAGGTGAGGCGCCCGTTCACACGGGCGCCGATACAGCCGTGCGCGGCCTCGCCGTACTGGGCGTAGGCCGCGTCGATACAGCTGGCCCCGGCCGGCAGGCTGATGGTGCCGTCGGCGCCCCCGCCGTCGGCCCGGAAGACGGTGATCTCCCGGTCCTGCGCCAGCTCGGCCCGCAGCGAACTCCAGAAGGTGTCGGGATCGGGCGCGGACTGCTGCCAGTCCAGCAGCCGGGAGAGCCATCCCGGCCGGGTGGGGTCGACCCGCTCCTCGTCCCCTTCGGCCTCGCCGGAGCCGCCGGGGGGCGCCGGGGCGCCGGACGCCACGGGGTTGCCGAGGGCGACGACCCCGGCCTCCGCGACCCGGTGCATCCGGTGGGTGCGGACGATGACCTCGGCGACGTTGCCCTCGGGGGTGGCGATGGCGGTGTGCAGGGACTGGTACAGGTTGAACTTGGGTACCGCGATGAAGTCCTTGAACTCGGAGACGACCGGGGTGAAACAGGTGTGCAGCTCCCCCAGCACCCCGTAGCAGTCGGCGTTCTCGGCGACGAGGACGAGGATGCGGCCGAAGTCGGAGCCGCGCGGTTCGCCCCGGGTGAGGGAGATGCGGTGGACGGAGACGAAGTGCCGGGGACGGATCTGGACCTCGGCCTGGATGCCGGAGTCGCGCAGGACGGCGCGGACGGAGTCGGCGATGCCGGGCAAGGGGTCGCGCTCGCCCGCGTGGGCGGCGATGAGGGCGCGGGTGCGCTCGTACTCCTCGGGGTGCAGGATCGCGAAGACGAGGTCCTCCAGCTCGGTCTTGAGGGCCTGTACGCCGAGCCGCTCGGCCAGCGGGATGAGGACGTCCCGGGTGACCTTGGCGATGCGGACCTGTTTCTCCGGGCGCATCACGCCGAGGGTGCGCATGTTGTGCAGCCGGTCGGCGAGTTTGATGGACATGACGCGGACGTCGTTGCCGGTGGCGACGAGCATCTTGCGGAAGGTCTCGGGCTCGGCGGCGGCGCCGTAGTCGATCCGCTCGACCTTGGTGACGCCGTCGACGATGAAGCAGACCTCGTCGCCGAATTCCTCGCGGACCTGATCGAGGGTCACGTCGGTGTCCTCGACGGTGTCGTGGAGGAGAGAGGCCGTCAAGGTGGTGGTCTCGGCGCCGAGTTCGGCCAGGATGAGGGTGACGGCGAGGGGGTGGGTGATGTAGGGCTCGCCGCTCTTGCGCATCTGCCCCCGGTGGGAGCTCTCGGCGAGCATGTAGGCGCGGCGCAGCACGGACAGGTCCGCGTCCGGGTGGTGGGCGCGGTGGGCTTCGGCGACGTGACCGATGGCATCGGGGAGCCGGTCCCGGGACGTCGGCCCCAGCAGGGCCGCGCGTCCCAGCCTGAGCAGATCGAGCCGGGTCCGGCCACGTCTGCGGAACTCGGGTCGTGCGTCGGGGTTCGTGGCCTCTGCACTCATGGGGCACCTCCGGCGGCTTCGACCGGCGGTGGTGGGCATGGGGTGAGCCCGCAGGGCCGGTGCCTGATGCTACCGACCCCACCACGTGGCGCAGTCCAGCTCTCGCTCAGCGTGAAACGGATCACCCATTAGAGGGAAGCTCTAGCCGAAAGCCGTTTCGGTGAGCCAGGCGGGATCGAACTCGCCCGTGGCCACGATGACGGCCGCTCCGGTCATGTCGACCGAGCCGTCCGGATGCTCGGTGATGGTCAGCGTGCCGCCGGGCAGGTCGACGGTGTACGTCACCGGCTCGCCGGTGACGGCGGGGTCGGCCCCGTCGCGGCGGGCGGTGGCCACGGCGACCGCGCAGGCGCCGGTGCCGCAGGAGCGGGTCTCGCCGGAGCCGCGCTCGTGGACGCGCATGGCGACGTGGCGGGGGCCGCGGTCGACGACGAACTCGACGTTGACACCCGTCGGGTAGGCGGACGCCGGGGCGAAGTCAGGGGCGGCGAACAGGGTCCCGGCGTCGTCGAGGGATTCAACGAAGGCGACGGCGTGCGGGTTCCCCATGTTCACGTTGCGCGCGGGCCAGCTGTTCGGGCCGACCGCGACCGTGACCTCGCCCTCGGGGAGGGCGGCGCGGCCCATGGCGACGGTGACGTTCCCGTCCTTGTGGAGGTGGACGTGCTTGACGCCGCCGCGGGTGGCGACGGCGAGGTCGCCCGCCTCGACGTGCCCGGCGTACTGGAGGTAGCGGGCGAAGACGCGCACGCCGTTGCCGCACATCTCGGCGATGGAGCCGTCACCGTTGCGGTAGTCCATGAACCACTCGGCCTCGCCGGCCATGGCCAGGGCCTCGGGGTGCGCGGCGGAGCGCACCACGTGCAGCACTCCGTCACCGCCGATCCCGGCCCGGCGGTCGCACAGCCGGGCCACGGCCGCGGCGGGCAGGTCGACGGCGTTGTCCGGGTCCGGGACGATCACGAAGTCGTTCTCGGTCCCGTGGCCCTTGAGGAAGGCGAGCGGCGCGGTGGTGGTGGTCACGTTCACATCGTACAAACCCGCGCCGCGGACGGGCTCAGCGGAGCCGGGCCACGCGCAGCACGGCCAGGGCCGCGACGGTCAGGACGACCAGCGCGTAGAGGGCGGCGATGCGCCAGTCCAGGCGGCGGCCGGAGCCGCGGGCGGGGAGTCCCGGCCAGGTGTAGCCGACGCGGCGGGCCGCCATCATGCCCCAGCCGCCCGCGCAGGAGCTGATCAGCAGGCCCAGCATGGCGACGACGGCGCCACCGTCGCCGAACTCGAAGGCGAGTGGGAAGGCGAACATCAGCGATCCGGCGGCGGCCAACATCACGATGGGCGCGATCTGCCAGATCCGCAGGCGCCGCTGCGGGCGCAGCTCGACCTCGAATTCGGGGGCCTGCGCGGCCGCGGCGTCCGCGGGGTCCAGACCCGACAGGTCGTCCAGGCCGCCCGGCAGACCGTCGATGCCCGCCAGGCCGTCCAGGCCCGCCAGCGCGCCGGGTCCGTCCGGGCCGTCGGGAGTCAGCCGCACGGGTTCGGCGGGCAGGCCGAGTCCGTCCTGAAGCACCGGATCCGTTTCCTGCCGGTCGCTGTCCCGCCCGGTGTCTCGAGGGCCGGCCTCCATCGCCACGCGCCCTCCCCACTCGGACTTCGTACGTTGTTGATCACCGCCGGTGTCCACACCGGCCGGAGTTTGATGATGGCACGCCCCTGGGCTCCGAACAGGCGCCCGGAGCGTCCCGATGCCATCACGTGATCAGGCTGTGACCGCTCGTTCGACCAACGACTGCGCGAGTCCGGGGAGTTCCGCGCGGTCCCGCGCCGCCCCGCTAAGCCACTGGACCCGGGGATCACGGCGGAACCAGGAGTCCTGACGGCGCGCGAACCGCTTGGTGGCCCGGACCGTTTCGGCCTTGGCCTCCGCCTCGGTGCAGCGGCCCGCCAGGGCGTCCAGCACCTGCTGGTAGCCGAGTGCCCGGGAGGCGGTGACGCCCTCGCGCAGCCCCTGGGCCTCAAGCGTCCGGACCTCGTCGACGAGGCCGTCCTCCCACATCCGGTCGACGCGCAGGGCGATCCGCTCGTCCAGCTCGGGCCGCGCCACGTCCACCCCGATCTGCACGGTGTCGTAGACGGACTCGTGACCGGGCAGGTTCGCCGTGTACGGGCGCCCCGTGATCTCGATGACCTCCAGCGCCCGGACGATCCGGCGGCCGTTGCTGGGCAGGATGGCGAGGGCCGCGGCCGGGTCGGCGGCGGCGAGGCGGGCGTGCAGGGCGCCGGGGCCGCGCAGCGTGACCTCCTCCTCCAGCCGGGCCCGGACGGCCGGGTCGGTCCCGGGGAACTCCATGGCGTCCAGGGCGCCGCGGACGTACAGGCCGGAGCCTCCGACGAGGACGGGCGTACGGCCCTCGGCGAGCAGCCGGTCGATCTCGATCCGGGCAAGGCGCTGGTACTCGGCGACGCTGGCTGTTTCGGTCACGTCCCAGACGTCCAAGAGCCGGTGGACGACGCCGCCGCGCTCCTCGGTCGTCAGTTTGGCGGTCCCGATGTCCATCCCCCGGTAGAGCTGCATGGAGTCGGCGTTGACGACCTCGCCGTCGAACCGGCGGGCCAGGGCGACGCCCAGATCGGACTTTCCGGCTGCCGTGGGGCCGACGACGGCGATGACCCGCGGTGCGGGGGCTGGGCTTTTCACCGGTCCAGTCTCGCAGCCCCCGGTCAAGGCACGGCCATGTACCCGATCGAGTTACGTGACGGGGCGGGGACGGGGTCGTTGCCTTGGCGGGGTTCCAGCCGGGCGTACGCCGGGCGGTGGCCGGTCCGGCCAAGGCGGAACTTCACCCGCACGAGTAACGTTATGGGAGTAGACATGGGCGTTTTTGATCGGTTTCGCCGGAAGGCCGCGGAGGCTCCTGCCGAGGTGGCCGCGGAGGGTGCCGAGTCGACCGCCGCGGCGGAAGCCGAGGTGACCGACGAGGCCCCGAAGGCCGAGACGGAGAGCGCCGCGCCGGAGGGCGTGGAGATCCCCAAGCAGCAGTGCGCGGAGGAAGCCGCGGACAGCGAGGCCGGTGAGGGCGCCCGTACGTAGGAGTCACTGCCACTGGAAGGTGTCCCATGGGCCTGCTGGACAATTTGAAGGCCAAGCTCGCGCCGGCCAAGGACAAGCTGGGTGACCTCGCGCAGCAGCACGAGGGCAAGATCGGCGATGGTCTGGACAAGGTCGCCAAGGTCGTGGACTCCAAGACCAAGGGGAAGTACAGCGACCAGATCTCCTCCGGTACGGGCAAGGCGAAGGGCGCCCTGGGCAAGGTCGCGCACAAGGACAGCCCCGGCGGGCCGACACCGCCGGCGTCTGCTTGACGTGATCCGGAAGGGGCGCGAGGGAATTCCCCCCGCGCCCCTTTTCCGGTTCCTCGTGCGGTTCCGCTCCCGGGTTCCGCTCCCGGGTTCCGCTCCCGGTTTCGCCACGGGGCGTTCTGTGTCAGGTCGGGGCGGCCCGATGACCCGTACGGCCTAGGACCAGGCGGCCACGAAGTACCCGACCCCGTAGGGCGCGTCCTCGTACAGCAGGCGGCCCTCCAGGCCCGCGCCCTCGGCGGCGCCCGCGAGCACCTGCCAGGAGGCCCGGCCCGCCGCCTTCAGCTCGGCCGCGAGGCCGGTGTCGATGGCGGCCAGGGCCGTGACGTCGGCGGCGCCCAGCGCGCGGGCGGCGGCCTCGTCGAAGGCGGCGGCCCGCTCGTCCAGATAGCCGGGGGCCTTGAGGGTCCGGCAGGCGCTGCCGTCACCCATGACGAGCAGCGCCACCCGCTCGGCGCGGGCGGCCAGCTCGCGGCCCGTCTCCAGGCAGCGGGCGGCCTCCAGCGGCTCCTCGACGCCGAGGCCTTCGACCGGCGCCCCGGACCAGGCGGTGTGGCCGAGCAGCCAGGCGGCGACGGACAGGGACGCGGGGAGCGGGCGGGCGCCGTCCGGGAGGTCGCCCTCCGGTGCTTCGCCCAGGCGTACGTCGTCCGGGACGCCGAAGGCGTGGAAGCCGCCGCGGGCGCCCTGCGGGTACGGGCCCCCCGCGCCCGGGCCGGCGGGGCCGACCACGACCAGCCGGTCGGGGCGGGAAGCGGCGAGCACCGCGAGGGCGTCGGAGCAGGCGGTGCGGGCGTCGGCGAGTTCGCCGGCGGCTCCGGCGGCCACCGAGGGCACGAGGAGGGGCGGAGCGGGGCAGACGGCTGCGGCTACGAGCATGATCGGCAGCCTAGCCCCCGGGCCCGCCGGTGCCCCTCCCCCGGTTCGGCCGGGCCGCCGGACCCGCCCCTGAACCGGGCTTCGCGCCCGCCGCGATGCGGGTCGGCGAGCGGCGGGGCGGTGAGTGACCGGCCTGCGGCCGGGGTGCCTCCGGCGGCGCCTCAAACGCCGGCGGGGCTGGGGGTTCCACCCGGCCTGCGGTCGGGCCGAGGGCACCGCGCAACCCGAAGGGGAGGCCGACAGCAGGACCGGGCACCCAGGGCCCGGCACCTCAAAACGCCGGCGGGGCTGGGGGTGCCAGCGGGGCCGGGGGTGCCGACGGGGCGGTGACCGGCCCGCGGGCGGGGGCGCGTCAGGGCGTGGGGGCCGCGCAGCCCGCGGTGGTCGGGGGGAGCGGGGTCGGGACGCCCAGGGTGGGGATGCCCAGCATGACGCCGGCGGGCTGGGGCGGGGCGGCGTTGCGCTTCTCCCACGCGTCGCCCGCGCGGGTGCGGCGGACCGACAGTGTCGGGCCCTCGGCCAGCAGGTGGTGCGGGGCGGCATAGGTGATGTCCACCGTCACCACGTCACCGGGGCGGACGTCCTCGTCCGGCTTGGTGAAGTGGACCAGGCGGTTGTCGGGCGCGCGCCCGGACAGCCTGTGCGTGGCGCCGTCCTTGCGGCCCTCGCCCTCCGCGACCATGACCTCCAGGGTCCGGCCGACCTGCTTCTTGTTCTCCTCCCAGGAGATCTCCTCCTGGAGCGCCACGAGCCGCATGTAGCGCTCCTGGACGACCTCCTTGGGGATCTGCCCCTCCATGTCGGCCGCCGGGGTCCCGGGCCGCTTGGAGTACTGGAAGGTGAAGGCGTTCGCGAAGCGGGCCTCGCGCACGGCGTGCATCGTCTGCTGGAAGTCCTCCTCGGTCTCGCCGGGGAAGCCCACGATGATGTCGGTGGAGATGGCCGCGTGCGGGATGGCTGCGCGGACCTTCTCGATGATGCCGAGGAACCGGTCCTGCCGGTACGAGCGGCGCATCGCCTTGAGGATCGCGTCCGAACCGGACTGCATCGGCATGTGCAGCTGCGGCATCACGTTCGGCGTCTCGGCCATCGCCGCGATCACGTCGTCCGTGAAGTCCCGCGGGTGCGGCGAGGTGAAGCGGACCCGCTCCAGGCCCTCGATCTGTCCGCAGGCGCGCAGCAGCTTCGAGAAGGCCTCGCGGTCGCCCATGCCGGAGCCGTAGGCGTTCACGTTCTGGCCGAGCAGGGTGATCTCGGAGACGCCCTCGGCGACGAGGGCCTCGATCTCGGCGAGGATGTCGCCGGGGCGGCGGTCCTCCTCCTTGCCGCGCAGCGCCGGGACGATGCAGAAGGTGCAGGTGTTGTTGCAGCCGACGGAGATCGACACCCAGGCCGCGTACGCGGACTCGCGGCGGGTCGGCAGCGTGGACGGGAACGCCTCGAGCGACTCGGCGATCTCGACCTGCGCCTCCTCCTGGATCCGGGCGCGCTCCAGCAGCACCGGCAGCTTGCCGATGTTGTGCGTGCCGAAGACCACGTCCACCCACGGGGCCCGCTGGACGATGGTGTCGCGGTCCTTCTGGGCGAGGCAGCCGCCGACGGCGATCTGCATGCCGGGACGCTTGGTCTTCATGGGCGCGAGGCGGCCGAGGTTGCCGTACAGCTTGTTGTCGGCGTTCTCGCGGACCGCGCAGGTGTTGAAGACGACGACGTCGGCGTCGCCGTCGCAGCCCTCGGGGGCGCGGACGTATCCGGCGCCCTCCAGCAGACCCGAGAGCCGCTCGGAATCGTGCACGTTCATCTGGCACCCGTACGTGCGCACCTCGTACGTGCCCTTGGCTTCCATGACGTCCACTGCTCCACCCGGCTCCACGCTGCTCATGTGACAAGGGTAGGCGCTCGGCGCGCCGTGACAGGACGCCGGTCGGCTGGCAGGATCGCGGCCATGCTCCTCGCACGCGACCCGGTCCGCAGGCGCCGCGCCCTGCGGGGCCTGGTGGCCGTGCTGGCCGTGCTCGGGGTGCTGCTGTGGTGGCTGTGGCCCTTCGGCCCGGCCGAGCTGCGCGGGCGGCTGGTCTTCAGTACGGGCGTGCGCTCCGGGGTCTACCAGCGGTACGGGGAGCTGCTCCAGCAGGAGCTCGCCACCGACGTGCCGGGGGTCGACGTACGGCTGGTGACCAGCGAGGGATCCCAGCAGAACCTGGAGCGGGTGGCCGGCGGCCAGGCGGACTTCACCGTGGCGACCGCGGACGCGGTGGCCAAGTACAAGCGCGACGGGAAGCCCGGTGCGGAGCACCTGCGCGGGGTCGCGCGGCTCTACGACGACTACGTGCAGCTGGTGGTCCCCGCGGTGTCGAAGATCCAGTCGGCCAAGGACCTGCGGGGCAAGCGGGTCGCGGTCGGCCAGCCGGGATCCGGGGTCCGGCTGATCTCCGACCGGATGCTGACGGCGGCCGGACTGGATCCGGCGCGGGACATCACGGCCGTGCCCATCGGCATCGACACGATGCCGGCGGAGCTGGAGGCCGGGCGGATCGACGCGTTCTTCTGGTCGGGCGGGCTGCCGACCAGCGCCGTGCGGGGGCTGTCGGAGCGCTTCGAGATCCGGCTGGTGCCGCTCGGGGATCTGGTGCCCGCGCTGCAGCGCGGCGGCAGCCCGACGCACTACTACCGGGCGGCGGTGATGCCGCAGGACGCCTACGCGCGGGCCCGGAACACCTCGGCGGTCGCGACCCTGGCGGTGCCGAACCTGCTGGTCACCACGGACCGGACCGGGCAGGAGCTGACCGAGGCCTTCACCAGGACCGTGATCCTCAGCCGGGACCGGATCGGCCACGAGGTGCACGCGGCGCAGCTCGTGGACCTGCGCACGGCGATCTACACGGAGCCCCTGGACCTGCACGAGGGCGCGAGCCGGTACTACCGGTCGGTCAAACCCTGAGGGTGCAGCTCAAGCCTCCGCGCCGAGCAGCATCGCCGCCGAGGCGGCGGCCCCGATGAGGCCCGCGTGGGTGCCGAGGGTGGCCGGGACCACCTGGAGGCCCTGGACGAAGGAGAGCGTCGCGTACGAGGCCAGGTGGGCGCGGATCGGGCCGAGGAGGGTGTCCCCGGCGGCCGCGACCCCGCCGCCGATGACGACGATGTCCGTCTCGACCAGGGTCGCGGTGGCCGCGATGGCGGCGGCCAGGGCGCGGCCCGCGCGGTCGAAGGCGGCCAGGGCGACGGGATCGCCCGCCGCGGCGGCCGCGGCGACGCCCGCGGCGCTCCGGTCGGCCCCTTCGGCGGGGGTCCAGCCCTGGTCCAGGGCGCGCCGGGCGATGGCGGTGCCGGAGGCGAGGGATTCCACGCAGCCGCGGCCGCCGCAGGCGCACGGTTCGCCGTCGAAGGCGACGCTGATGTGACCGATGTGACCGGCGTTGCCCGTGGGGCCGGGGTGGAGCTGGTTGTTCAGGATCAGGCCTCCGCCGACGCCCGTGGACACGACCATGCACAGCGCGTTCGCGTGCCCGCGGGCCGCGCCCAGCCAGTGCTCGGCCGCGGTCATGGCCACGCCGTCGCCCGCGAGGACGGTCGGCAGCCGCGCCCCGTGCCGCTCCAGCTCGGCGACGACCCGGTCCAGGACCGGGAATTCCCGCCAGGCGCCGATGTTCACCGGGCTGACGGTGCCCCGCGAGGTGTCCACGGGGCCCGCGCTGCCGATCCCGCACCGCACCGCCGAGGGCCACAGCGGGGACCGGGCGAGGTCGGCGACGACCTCGGCGACGGCCGCCATCACGGCCTCGCCGTCGGTCCCGCGCGGGGTGGGGCGCCGGGTGGTGGCGCTCATCGTGCCGTCGGCGTGCACCAGCGCACCGGCGATCTTCGTACCGCCGATGTCGATGGCCACGGTCGGCCCGGCGGCCTGGGCGGCCGCGAGGCGGGGCGCCGGGAAAGCGGAGGTGGGAGTGGTCACGGGAGGCTCCTGGGGTTCTCAGTCAGTATGCCGTCGGCGGCGGAGCCGTACTCTCGCGGGGCTCCAGCCTGGGCTGTTCGCCCTGCCGGGCGCGCGGGGCGCCGCCCGCCAGGACGGCGAGGAGCTCCTCGGCGGCGAGCCGGCCGAATCCGGCGGTGTCGCGGACCAGGGCGGTGAGCCGGGGGTGGGTGACCCTGCACAGCGCGGAGTCGTCCCAGGCGACCACGGAGAGCCGCCCGGGCACGGCGATGCCCGCCTCGGCGGCGACGGCGAGCCCGGCCACGGCCATCACGTCGTTGTCGTAGACGAGGGCGGTCGGCGGGAGCGGCCCGCGCAGCACCCGCCGGGTGGCCTCGGCGCCCTGCGCGTCGGAGTAGTCGGTGGTGATCGAGGAGACCTCGGCCCCGGTGAGGCCGCGCCGGTCGGCCTCGGCCCGCAGCGAGGCGATGCGGCGGGCGGTGTGGGCGAGGCCGGGCAGGCCCGCGATGTGGGTGATCCGACGGTGCCCGAGGGAGTGCAGGTGGTCGAGGATGCGGGCCATGGCTCCGGCGTCGTCGGCCCACACGGAGGACAGCACGGCGGGCTCCGGGCCGCCCGGGGCGCCGACGGTGACGGCGGGCAGGCCCAGCCGGTCGAGGAGGCGCGGGCGCGGGTCGTCCGTCCGGGGGTCGACGACGAGCACGCCGTCCACGCGCCGCTCGGCCCACCAGCGGCGGTAGAGGGCGCATTCGGCGTCGAGGTCGTCGACGACCTGGAAGAGCAGGGCCGTGCGCTGGGCGGCGAGGACCTCCTGTATCCCGGAGACCAGCTGGAGGAAGAAGGATTCGACGCCGAGGGTGTGCGCGGGGCGGCCCAGCACCAGCCCGACGGCGCCGGCGCGCTCGCCGGACAGCGCGCGGGCCGCGATGTTGGGCTGCCAGCCCAGCTCCTCGGCGACGCGCCGGATCCGGGCCCGGGTGTCCTGGGAGACGCCCGGGCGGTCGTTGAGCGCGAAGGACACGGCGCTTTCGGACACCCCGGCCTGGCGGGCGATGTCCTTGATGGTGGGTCTGCGGGCCATGGCCTGCCTCTTCATCCTTCGGGTGCGTGCGGTGCGGGCGGCGCGGGGGGCGCACCGGCCACACGGAGGGCAATGGCCGGACCGTACGCGATCCTGCCCTGGCACACCGCCTTGACCGCGGCCCAGTACGTCCCCGGCACGGTGCCGGGCGGCGGGTGGACCTCGAACTCCAGCTCGGCCGGGGCTCCGTCGGGCACGCGCAGGGGCAGGGTGGCGGGCCCGACGAGCCGCCGGGTGCCGTGCGGGGAGACGAGGTACGCCCGCCCGGTCAGCGGGGTGCGCGTGCCGACGGCGCCGATGGTGGCCCGTACGACGGCCCGCGCGCCCGCGGTGACGCACACCTCGGCGTCGGGCGCGGCCACCCACAGCCCGGCCGGGGTCTCGCCGCCGGGGACGGTCACGGTGAGCACGTCCTCGAAGCGACCCGCGGGGGTGGAGGCGAGCACCCGGACCAGGTGGTCGCCGGGCGCGGCCGCCGGGCCGGGCTGGACGGCGAGCGTCCGCCGCACGTGCCCGCCGGCGGGCAGCTCGGCCTCGTGGACCGTCCAGGCGGTCCACCAGCCCTCGGGCGGGAGGACCTCCAGGCGCACCGGGCCGCCCGCGCCGTGGGCGGCGAGCGTGACCCGGGCCTCGCGGGCGGTGCCCTCCACGGTGACCGTGCAGGGGGCGTCGCCGAGGGGGGCGGTGCCGGTGTTGTGCAGCCAGTAGCGGCTGAAGACCGGCTGGTGGGGCTCCTGTTCCCCGGTCCGTTCCGGCAGCGGGGCGCGGGCCGGGAGCAGGACGGTGGTGGTCGCACCCGCGGGGACCGCGCCGCCGAAGGGGCGCAGCGGCCGGTCGAGGAGGTCGGCTTCCACGGCGGTGCCGACTTCCGCGGGGGCGGGGGTGGAGGTGGTGAGGCGGGCCCGGGCGGGGCTGCCGTGCGTTTCGCGCAGCCGCACGGCGAGGTCGCCCGTCGTGGCGGCCCGTTTCACGGTTTCGACGAGGACGCGGTCGGCGGCTTCCACGGCGAGCAGGGAGCGGGCGGCCGGATGCGGACCCGGGGCGGGCGCCGCCGTGACCGCGGTGAGGGGTTTGCTGAACTCCCGCCCCAGGCGGACCAGGTCGGCCGCGCGCCAGTCACCGTCGGCGGCGATCAGGGCGTGCTCGAAGACGTGGGTCCAGTGCTGGAGCTGGAAGGAGCTGCCGTCGGGGGCGGTGCGCCGGGGCGGGTCCATCCACGCGCCGCTGGGGCGGCCGGTGCAGGAGCGCATGAGGGAGCTGTGCAGGCGGCCCGCGGTGTCGACGGCGCATCCGGGGGTGCCCCGGCCGAGCAGGGCGACCGTGCGGTCCTCGAAGGCGGCGTGTTCGGCGGCGCCTTCGGCCGGGAGCGGGTGGTGCGCGTCGATCCGGCCGGCCTCGGCGAGGGCGCGCGCGAGGGCGGCGGCCCCGGCGGTGACCACCAGGACGGGCAGGTCCCGTACGCCGGTCAGGTCGCAGCCGGGCCGCCACACCTCGCGGAGCGGGGCCCGGGCCGGAATCCACACGGTGGAGTGGTGTCGCAGGGCGTCGGCGTACGTACGGTCGCAGGCGGCCAGGACCTGTGCGGTGAACGCGTTCTCCGCGGGTCCGCCGAGGGCGATCCGGACGTCGGGGAGGCTGCTGTCGACGGCCAAGTCCCCCCACCGCGGCCCTGCCGGCCGGGTCGGGGCGGCCGTGACCCCGCGGTGTCCTAGCGCGGTGACCAACTCCCGCAGCCCCGCCGGGGCGCCCGCGTCCGGCAGGACGATCTCCGCCGCGCCGAGCGCCCGCTGTCCGGCCGCGTCCCCGTCGGGGCCGGTCAGCGCCGCGCGGAGGGTGGAGGAGAGGGCGAACCAGTTGAGGCAGGCGCTGTCCAGGGTCCAGGGGGCCCGGGTGTGGTCGGCTCCGGTGTCGGCCTCGGGGAAGGCGAAGCCGCGGCCGACGGCCGAGGCGGCGGTCTCGGCCACGGGGAGCGCGCCGGGCACATCGGCGGGAACGCGCAGCCGCAGCAGCTGGTCGCTGCCGTCGAACGCGTCGACGCGCGTGGTGAGTTCGACCCGGTCGAGGCCGTCCCAGAGGGTGGTGGTGCGGGTCCAGCGGACGGGCCCGGTGCGGCCGGTGGCCACGATCCGCGAGCCGAGCGGGCCGCGTTCGGTGAGGCAGGTGAGGGCGGGCGCGGCGCCCGAGCCGATGCCCGGGCCCCGGGGCAGCAGGTGCCAGGGGCCTTCCCCGAAGGAGGGGTGCTGGTCGTACTCGTCCTGCACGACCAGCTCGTCGACCTGGCCCTCGGTGAACAGTTCGCGGCCGGTGCGCCGGTCGCGCAGGCGGGCCAGGCCGCCGCCGCGCGCGGGGTCGGCCTCGGCGCGGAAGGCCTCGTTCTCGATGGCGAGCCCGGGCGCGGGCGCCCAGCCGCCGGACCGGGCGGGGCCGTCGGCGGTGAGCCACCAGGTGCGGTGGCCGAGCGGGGGGACGTCCGCGGCGAGGAAGGCGACTTCGGCGGTGCCGTCGGCGACGGCTTCCAGATGGACGGGGGTGCTGCGGCCCGCGGCGTCGCACAGGGCGATGCGGCGCGGGTCGGCGGGGCCACCATCACTGACGGCGACACCGCCGTCGCCGTCGCCGTCGCCGTCGCCGGAGAAACCGTCGCCGCCGAGTGCCGCGAGGTCCACGGTGGCGCGGACGAGGTCCGTTCGCGTCCAGGACAGCGGGTTGTGCACGGTGACCGCGAGGCGCGCGCTCAGGGGGGCCGGCGCGCGGGTGTCGGCGGCCGCCGTCAGGGCCCTCAGGGCGCCCGTCCGTACGGCGTCGGCGAGGTCCTGGGCCTCGCGCCACGTGGGCAGCAGGTCCAGGTAGACCTGGTCGGAGAAGGTGCCCGTGACGGCGTCGTGATGCGCCGCGTGAAGGATGTGACGCCAGGCCTTGTCGAGGGTCTGGCGCGGATAGTCGGCGAGGCCTTCGGCGCAGGCCAGAGCGGCGAAGGTCTCGGCTTCCTCGACGAGGTTCTCGGCCGCCCTGTGAGCCTGTTTCACATCGATGTAGGTGACGTCCTTGCCGGTGTAGACGGGTCCCATCTCACGGGTGACGGGGAGCGGTTCCTCGCCGCGCGCGGCGAGTTCGGCCCGGACGGCGTCGAAGTGGGCGCGCGGGCCGGAGTGTTCCATGCGCGGCCAGCAGTAGCGGCGGTTCCATGCGTGCTGGACGTCCAGGCCCCAGCGGTGCGGCCAGGAGAAGTCGGTGCCCATGGGGATGAGGACGTTGCGGGTGGTCGCGCTCTGGCGCAGCAGCTCGTACAGGTCCAGGAGCTGCTCGGCGGCGCTCTGCGCGTCGGGTGCCTGGTGGGAGAACCAGCCCGCCGAGTAGTGGGCGGGCAGGTAGTGCAGCAGCAGCCCTTCGCCGCTGGGCGCGATCCATTCGTACTCGGCGGGCAGCTGCATGGCGGTCGGCGCGCGCAGCGCGGCGCCCCAGGTGTCCATCATCGGCCCCCAGTGGTGGTGGGGGCCGCGGGCGATGACCGCCGAGTCCAGACCCGCGCCCGCCATCAGCGCGGGGAAGGACGGGTCGTGACCGAAGACGTCGAGCTGCCAGGCGGTGCGGGGGTCGGCGCCGAGGGTGCCGCGGTGCAGGGCCTGGCCGTGGAAGGTGCTGCGGACGGTGGATTCGGCGGAAGTGAGGTTGGTGCTGGGCTCGTTGTAGGTGCCGCCGACGATCTCCACGCGGCCTTCGGCGATCAGGGCGAGCAGCTCGGCGCGCTCCTCGGGGTGGCTGTCCCACCAGGGCTTGAGGTAGTCGACCTCGGAGAGGACGAAGGTGTACGCCGGGTCGTCGCGGGCCTGTTGGAGGTGGAGCGGGACGAGGGTGAAGGCCGGTACGCCGGTGTACTCCCAGCCGCGCGCCGGGGCGCCGGGCGCCGCCGGGCCGTCCCACAGGGCGGTGTAGGCGGCCTGGGTGTTCCACCACATGGGGTCGTAGTGGAAGTGCGGGACCAGGCGGACGGTCCAGCCGGGTTCGGCGACGGTCAGCTCGAAGGGGCGCGCGGCGAGCGGGCGGCCGTCGGCGGAGGCGACCGTGACGGTCGCGGGCAGCCGCGCCCCGGGGGCCGCTCCGGGCGTGCGGACGGCGACCTCGACGGTGGCGTCCGCGGTGTCGGCGCGCAGGATCCGCGGGTGCGGGGTGGAGACGCCCGGGCCGCGCACGCCGACGTACAGCGGCCCGGCCGGCCCGGGCCGGTGGATTCCGACCCGGACCACCTGGAGCGGATCACCGGGAGAGCCGGTGAAGAGGGCCGGGGTGGCGACGGACATGACCGAGATACCGCTGTCCATTTTCCGCACGCTTCCTTGTCCACGGCCATTGAGGAGGTCAAACTAAAGCGCATTAGTCACGCCAGCTTCCCGTTCCAGAACCCTGCTGTCAACGGGACTGAAGCGCATAAGTACCGGATTACCCCAGGCCCGGGACTTTGATCCCCCGACTGCGGGGCGTTCGGCGATATGGGCCCTGTTGACTTTCCCCCGGAGAGGACGGCAGCGTGGGGCACCCCGGCGAATTCCCGAGATGCACGACGCCCCGGTTCCTCCGACTCCAGGACACTCATGCACCACGCTGCCGTACCCGCCCCCCGTCCGCGCGGCCTCCGGTTCGGGGCGAACTACACGCCGACGCGCGGGTGGTTCCACCACTGGCTGGACTTCGACCTGGACGAGGTGAAGGCGGACCTCGACTCCCTCGCCGCCCTCGGCCTGGACCACGTACGGGTCTTCCCGCTCTGGCCTCTCTTCCAGCCGAACCGGACCCTGATCCGGCCGCGCGCCGTCGAGCAGCTCGTCGAGCTGGCCGACGCGGCGGGCGAGCGCGGTCTCGACGTCACCGTGGACGGCCTCCAGGGCCATCTGTCGAGCTTCGACTTCCTGCCCGCCTGGACGCGGACCTGGCACCGGCGCAACCTCTTCAGCGACCTCGAGGTCGTCGCCGGGCAGGAGGAGTACCTGCGCACGCTCGCCGCCGCCCTCGCCGACCGGCCGCACTTCATCGGCATGACCGTGGGCAACGAGGTCAACCAGTTCTCGGACGCCCCGCACCCCGACCCGGACCGGATCACCCGGGAGCAGGCGGACCGCTGGCTGGAGCGGATGCTGGCCGCCTGCGAGCGGGGGGCGCCGGGACGGTTCCACCTGCACGCCGCATACGACGCCGCCTGGTACCAGGACGGACACCCTTTCACCGTGGCGCAGGCGGCCCGGCTCGGCGCGGCCACCGCCGTCCACTCCTGGGTCTTCAACGGCACCGCCCAGCGCCACGGCCACGCCGGAGCGGCGACCGAGCACCATGCGGCCTACATGATCGAGATGTCCAAGGCCTGGGCCACGGATCCGCGCCGGCCGGTCTGGCTCCAGGAAGTGGGCGCCCCGGCCCCGCTGATCCGGCCCGAGCACGCCGCCTCCTTCACCGAGGCCACCGTGGCCAACGCCCTGGACTGCGCGGACCTGTGGGGCGTGACCTGGTGGTGCTCGCACGACGTGAGCCGCGAGCTGGCCGACTTCCCGGAGCTGGAGTACGGCCTCGGCCTGCTCACCAACGACCGCGCCGCCAAGCCCGCGGGCGAGTCCGTCGCCCGGATCGCCAAGGAGTGGCGCGGCCGCGAGCACCGCCCCGCGGTTCGGTCCACCGCGCTGGTGGCCGATGTCGGCGGGGCGCTGGCCGCTCCCCGGCGCTCGGTGTGCGCGCCCGGCGGCGCGTTCTTCGAGGCGTGGGCCGTGCTGGCCGCCCAGGGCGTGCGCCCCGCGGTGGTGCTGGCCGACCACGCCGAGGACCGGGCCCATCTGGCCGCGCGCGGGATCACCGAGGTGGTCCGCGTGGCCGACGTCCATTGACCGCACCATGCCACCCCCACTCCCCCTCTTGAGGAGACCTCCATGTCCGAGACCGACAACGGCGTCGACGCTCGTTCCCCACGGCCCACCCGGCGCGGACTGCTGCTCGCGGGCGCCGGGGCCGGAGCGGGCGCGCTGCTGGGCGGGCCCGCCCTGAGCGGCGTCGCCTCGGCGGCTCCCCGGGCGCCGCTGGCCGCCCCGGCCGACCCGGCCCCGTACGCCTCGTACTGGTTCCCGGACTCGCTCCCGGCGGGCAGCCCCGGCGCGGGGATCGTGTGGCGCTCGCTGAAGCAGTGGCGGGCCGAGAGCGACCCCGATCTGGCCCACAACACCGCGACCGTGCCGCTGGCCTCCCGGTTCACCCCGGTGGCGGCCAACGCGACGGCCCGGGCCGGGCAGGCCCGGATCTCCTCGCTGGTCTCCTTCGGGCCGACGGCGGGGAACCCGTCCCAGGGCAGTGCGAGCGCCGACTACTACGCGCTGACGCACTGGGCGTACCTCGACGAGCTGGTCTTCTGGGGCGGTTCCGCCGGCGAGGGCATCGTGCTCGCGCCGAACGCTCCGGTCATCGACGCGGCGCACCGCAACGGCGTACGGGTGCTGGGCAATGTGTTCCTGCCGCCGGTGGCCTACGGCGGCGACCTCCGGTGGACCCGCGACCTGGTGCAGCAGGACGCCCTCGGCCGCTGGCCGATCGCCGAGAAGCTGGTGGAGGTGGCCGCGGCCTACGGGTTCGACGGCTGGTTCATCAATGCGGAGACCGACGGCGGCGACAGCGAACTGGCCACCCGGATGCGGGGGTTCCTGCGCGCGCTGCGCGCGGCCGGGGAGCCTAAGGGGCTGCGGATCACCTGGTACGACGCGATGAACAGCACCGGCCGCGTCGGCTGGCGGGGCGCCCTCGACCCGTCCAACCAGGATTTCTTCGAGGACCGCCAGGGCAAGGTCGCCGACACCATGTTCGTCGACTTCCGCTGGACGGCGGGCTCGCTGGCCTCCTCGGGCGCGCTCGCCGGGCAGCTGGGGCGCGACCGGTACGAGCTGTGGGCGGGCGTGGACGTCGAGTCGGCGGGGTGGAACACCGATCCCGGCTGGGACGCGATCGTGCCGCGCGGGCGCGATCACGTCGTCAGCTACGGCTTCTACCGGCCCGAGTGGACCCGCAACCACCTCACCGACCGCTCCCCCGGCGCCTTCCACGCGGCCGACGACCGGTTCTGGACCGGGGAGTCCCTGGACCCGTCCCGGCCCGCGGCGGGCAGTGCCTGGCGGGCCCCGGCCACCGTGGTCGCCGACCGGTCCACGGTCACCGCCCTGCCCTTCGCCACCACCTTCAACACCGGGCACGGGCTGCGCTGGTACCAGGACGGCAAGGTCACCTCACCGGCCCCCTGGAACCACCTCGGGCTCCAGGACCGGCTGCCGGGCCGCCGCTGGGCCGTGCGGAGCTCCGGCGCGCGGCCCGCGGTGACCCTGGACTTCGCGGATGCCTGGCGCGGCGGTTCCAGCCTGCTGGTCGCTGGGGCGCTGGCCGCTCCGGCCACCGTCGGGCTGCACGCGACGCGGCTGCCGCTGACCCGCGCGAGCGTGCTGGAGCTGGTGCACCGCACCGATTCCGGCGCGGTGGACGTGGAGGTCGGGGTGGCCGTGCGCGAGCCCTCGAAGCCGGGCGGGGAGGTCCCGTACACCTGGCTGAAGGCACCGGCGGCCGGCGGCGTCCAGGGCTGGCGGACCTCCCGGGTGCCGCTGGCCGCGCTGGCCGGGAAGACGGCGTACGGCCTGGCGGTCCGGCTGACCGGGCGCGGGGGTGCTGCCGTGCGCTGGCGGCTGGGCAGCCTCGCGGTGGCGGACGCGGCGCAGACGCCCGCGGCTCCGGGCGCGGCGGGCGTGGACGCGGCGGTCCGGGAGGGGGCGAAGGTGTCGCTGCGCCTGTCGTGGCAGCGGGCGCCGGGCGCGGTGCGGCACTACGAGCTGTACCGGGTGCTCGCGGACGGCACCCGGAGCTTCCTGGGCGGCACCTGCGGTACGGCCCTGTACGTGCCGGGGCTGGAGCGGTCCGGGCCGGAGCCGAGGACCGCCTTCGAGGTGCGGGCGGTGGGCGAGCTGTTCACGGTATCGCCGCCCGCCGGCGCCTCGTACACCTGGTGACGCACCGGCCGGCCCGCGCCGGATGAGGGAGCGCGTCAGGACGCGTGGGGCCCGGTGCGCGGCACCGTGACCGTGACGCGCAGCCCGTGCGGCGGGTTCGTCTCGTACGAGAGGGACCCGCCGCCCGCGGCCAGCAGGGCGCGGGAGATCGACAGGCCCAGCCCCGAGCCCTTGACGTTCTGGTGGCGGCCGCTGCGCCAGAACCGGTCGCCGACGCGGGCCAGCTCCTCCTCGGTCAGGCCGGGTCCCCGGTCGGCGACGGTCACCAGGACCGAGCGCGCCTCGGCGGTCACCGAGACCCGCACCTCCTCGCCCGCGGGGGTGAACTTGAGGGCGTTGTCGATGACGGCGTCGAGGGCGCTGGACAGCGCGATGGGGTCGGCCCAGCCGGTGACGGCCGTGCGGCCCTCCTCGGTGAGCCGGACGCCCTTCTCCTCGGCGAGCGGGCGCCAGGCGGCGACGCGCTCGCCGGTCAGCTCCCCGATGTCGGTGAGGCTGATCTCGGCGGAGGCGTGCTCGGCCAGCGCCAGGTCCAGCAGGTCGTCCAGGACCTGGGTCAGGCGCTTGCCCTCGGTGCGCACCGAGGCGATCTCCTCGTTGCCCTCGGGGAGTTCGAGGGCGAGCAGCTCGATGCGCAGGAGCAGCGCGGCGAGCGGATTGCGCAGCTGGTGGGAGGCGTCCGCGACGAACGCCCGCTGCTGCTCCAGTACCTCTTCGACGTTGTCGGCCATCTCGTTGAACGACCGGGCCAGGCGCCGGAGTTCCGGCGGGCCGCCACCGGCCGCGACGCGCGAGTTCATCCGTCCGGTGGCGATCCCGTGGGCGGCCGCGTCCAGGGTGCGGACGGGCTTGAGCACCCAGCTGGTCAGGCGCAGCGCGGCCCCGAAGGCCACGAGCATCGCGGCGCCCAGGCCCCCGATGATGAACAGCCAGCCGCGCAGGGTGCTCGCGCGCATCCGATCGGTGGGCGATTCGGTGACGACCACGGCGACGACATCGCCGTCGAGGACCACCGGGGAGGCCACGAGCAGTTTCCCGCCGCGCTGCCAGGGCCAGACCTGGGCGGGGTCGTGGCTGCGCCGGCCCGCGAGGGCCTCCTCGAAGGCGCGCCGGCCCTCGCCGGTCTCGGGGAGCTGCCACCAGCCGGGGGCGCGGGCCATGGCGTTGTCGTCGCGGTAGAAGATGCCGACCCGGATGCCGTACAGCTCCTGGTAGCGGGCGAGTTCGAGCTGGAGGGTCTCGCGGCGGTCGTCGGAGCCCTTGTCCCCGGAGCCCTCGGAGTCGATGACGAACTGGGCGAGGGCCGCGAAGCGGGCGCTGTCGTCGATCCGGTCGACGACCACGCGCTGCTGCTGCGCGGCGGCCAGGCTGACCGCGAGCGGGAAGCCGAGGGCGAGCAGGGTGCCCGCCATCAGGATGACGAGCAGGGGCAGCAGGCGGGTGCGCACGGCCGGTCCGTTAGGGGGTGGGCGGGGCGACGAGCCGGTAGCCCACCCCGCGGACGGTTTCGATGAGCGCGGGCATCGCGAGCTTGGAGCGCAGCGAGGCGACGTGCACTTCGAGGGTGCGTCCGGTGCCTTCCCAACTGGTGCGCCAGACCTCGCTGATGATCTGTTCGCGCCGGAAGACCACACCGGGGCGCTGCGCGAGGAGCGCGAGCAGGTCGAATTCCTTGCGGGTGAGCGGGACGTCGGTCCCGTCCACGCAGACGCGCCGGGTGGGCAGTTCGATGCTGACGCGCCCGAAGCGGACGACGGCGGGGGCGCCGCCGGGTGTCGTGGAGCCGTCGTCGGAGACGCCGGTGCGCCGGGCCACGGCGTGGATCCGGGCGAGCAGCTCACCGGTGTCGTAGGGCTTGGTGACGTAGTCGTCGGCGCCCATGTTGAGGCCGTGGATGCGCGAGCGGACGTCGGCCCGCGCGGTCACCATGATCACGGGGGTGCTGGTGCGCTTGCGGATCTTGCCGCAGACCTCGTAGCCGTCCTGGTCGGGCAGGCCGAGGTCGAGCAGGACCACACCGAAGGGCGGGGCGCCCGCGGGCAGCAGGGCCTGGAGGGCCTCCTCGCCGTTGCGGGCGTGCGTCACCTTGAAGCCGTGGCGGGCGAGGATCGCGGACAGGGCCGCGGCGACGTGGTCGTCGTCCTCCACGAGCAGCAGTCTCATGCGTCCCCCTTTCCTCATCCCGGTATGTGGGCAAACATGGCCACCATGCATCCACGCCGATGCGGAGCCCCACGTCAAGGGGGTTCAGGTCCGGCGCGCCCACCGTTATGCACCCGGTACGGGTACGACGAGACCGTACACGGAGCGTGTCGGGTCGAGGCCGGATCGTTATCCTCAATTCTCGCTCAGATGTGATGACGGTGTGCGCATTGCCTCATTACTGTCCTCCCCAACCGAGGTGGACGGAGCAAGAGGCCGATGAGCGGAGTATCAGTGACCGATGGCACGCAGGACGCGGCGCCGGCCGCGGACGGCCTGGTCGTACTGAGCAACGTCAACAAGCACTTCGGCGCGCTGCACGTGCTTCAGGACATCGATCTGAGCATTGCCCGCGGCGAAGTCGTCGTGGTGATCGGCCCCTCGGGGTCGGGCAAGTCCACGCTGTGCCGGACGATCAACCGGCTGGAGACGATCGATTCGGGCACCATCACGCTCGACGGCCGCCCGCTGCCCGCCGAGGGCAAGGCGCTGGCCGGGCTGCGCGCCGATGTCGGCATGGTGTTCCAGTCCTTCAACCTCTTCGCGCACAAGACGGTGCTGGAGAACGTGATGCTGGGCCAGCTCAAGGTCCGCAAGACGGACCGGCCCGCGGCCGAGGAGAAGGCGCGGGCGCTGCTGGACCGGGTGGGTGTGGGCACGCAGGCCGACAAGTACCCGGCGCAGCTGTCCGGTGGCCAGCAGCAGCGCGTGGCCATCGCCCGCGCGCTCGCCATGGACCCGAAGGTGATGCTCTTCGACGAGCCGACGTCGGCGCTCGACCCGGAGATGATCAACGAGGTGCTGGAGGTCATGCAGCAGCTCGCCCGGGAGGGCATGACGATGGTCGTCGTCACGCACGAGATGGGCTTCGCCCGCTCTGCGGCCAACCGGGTGGTCTTCATGGCGGACGGAAAGATCGTCGAAGAGGCCACGCCGGACCAGTTCTTCAGCAATCCGCGCAGCGACCGCGCCAAGGACTTCCTGTCGAAGATCCTGCACCACTGACGCCTTCGTCTGGTAGTGATCCGGTCGACGGGGAACATCGTCGCCCGTCGTACAACAACGTCTCATCCGAGGGAAGTTCACCATGAAGGTTCTGAAGGCCGGCGCGGCCGTGGCCATCGCCGTCGCCCTGACGCTGACCGCCTCCGCCTGTGGCAGCAGCAAGAAGGACGACACCGCGAGCGACGCGGGCAGCTCGGGCGGTGCCAAGAAGGACAAGATCGTCATCGGCATCAAGTTCGACCAGCCGGGTGTGGGCCTGAAGACCCCCGACGGCAAGTACGCCGGTTTCGACGTCGACGTGGCGACCTACGTCGCCAAGGAGCTGGGCTACGCGCCGGACCAGATCCAGTTCAAGCAGGCCGTCAGCGCCGAGCGCGAGAACCTGATCTCCAACGGTGACGTCAAGTTCATCGTCGCGAGCTACTCGATCAACGACAAGCGCAAGGAGAAGGTCGACTTCGCCGGCCCGTACTTCCTCGCGCACCAGGACCTGCTGGTCCGCGCCGACGACACCTCGATCACCAAGCCCGAGGACCTCAACAGCAAGAAGCTGTGCTCGGTCACCGGCTCGACCTCGGCGCAGAACGTCAAGACGAAGCTGGCCCCCAAGGCCGACCTTCAGGAGTTCCCGGGCTACTCCGAGTGCCTGACGGGCCTGGAGAGCAAGGCCGTGGACGCGCTGACCACGGACAACTCGATCCTGGCCGGTTACGCCGCGCAGGACAAGAACAAGGGCAAGTTCAAGCTGGTCGGGCTGAGCCTGAGCAACGAGAACTACGGCATCGGTCTGAAGAAGGGCGACAAGGAGCTCCAGACCAAGATCAACGCCGCCATCGCGAAGATGGAAGCGGACGGTTCCTGGGAAGCGGCCGTGAAGAAGAACTTCGGTCCGGCCAACTACAAGAACGAGCCGGCCCCGCAGATCACCGAAGGCAAGTGATTCATCGGTGAGGTGCGTCGCCGCCCGCCTGTCACGGGCGGCGCCGCACCTCACCGGCCATCCTGGGGAGAGCGCAGGGCATCGTGTTCGATTTTCTTGATTCCGGGCAGTACGACCTGCTCGGAGCCTTCTGGGTGACGGTTCAGCTCACCCTCTACTCGGCGGCCGGATCCCTGGTCTGGGGCACCGTCCTGGCCGGGATGCGGGTCAGTCCCGTCCCCCTCATGCGGGGCTTCGGCACCGCCTACGTCAACGTGGTGCGCAACACGCCGCTGACCGTGCTGATCATCGGCTGCTCCCTGGGCCTGAACCAGACGCTCGGCATCACACTCGGCGGCGGCAACTTCAAGGACATCGGCTTCCGGCTCGCCGTCCTCGCGCTGACCGCCTACACCGGCACCTTCGTCTGCGAGGCACTGCGCTCGGGCATCAACACCGTGCCCGTCGGCCAGGCGGAGGCGGCCCGCGCGCTGGGGCTGAGCTTCTTCCAGGTGCTCACCCTGATCGTGCTCCCCCAGGCCTTCCGGGCGGTCATCGGACCGCTCACGAACGTACTGATCGCCCTCACCAAGAACACCACGGTGGCGGCGGCCATCGGCGTGGCCGAAGCGGCCCTGCTGATGAAGGAAATGATCGAGAACGAGGCGCAGGCCCTCTTCACGGTCTTCGGCATCTTCGCCCTCGGCTTCGTCCTGCTGACCCTGCCCACCGGCCTGATCCTCGGCTGGGTGGCCAAGCGAGTGGCGGTGAAGCGATGACCTCCGTGCTGTACGACACGCCGGGCCCCAAGGCCAAGGCGCGCAACTGGATCTATTCCGCCGTCTTCCTCGTGGTGCTCGGTCTCGCCCTGTGGTGGATCCTCTCCACCATGTCGGACAAGGGCCAGCTCGACGGCGACAAGTGGTCGCCGTTCCTCACCGACGGCGAGATCTGGACGACCTGGCTGATCCCGGGTCTGCTGGAGACGCTGACGGCCGGCCTGATCGCCATGGTCATCGCACTGCCGCTGGGCGCGGTGCTCGGCATCGGCCGGCTCTCCGACCACGCCTGGGTCCGTCGGTCGGTCGGCGCCTTCGTCGAGTTCTTCCGCGCCATCCCGGTGCTGATGCTGATGCTCTTCGGGTCCGCGCTGTACGTGCGGTTCAGTGACGTCAGCTCGGAACTGCGGCCGATCTACGCCGTGGTGACCGGCCTGGTCCTGTACAACGCCGCGGTCATCGCGGAGATCGTCCGGGCGGGCGTGCTCTCGCTGCCCTCGGGCCAGACCGACGCGGCCAAGGCGATCGGCATGCGCAAGGGCCAGACCATGGTCTACGTGCTGGTCCCACAGGCCGTGACGGCGATGCTCCCGGCGCTGGTCAGCCAGCTCGTGGTGATCCTCAAGGACACCGCGCTCGGCGGTTCGCTGCTCGGCCTGGCCGAGCTGCTCTCGATGGCCCGGCAGATCTCGGCCAACTACAGCAACACCATCCCGTCCCTGGTGGTGATCGCCGCGCTCTTCATCGCCATGAACTTCGCGCTGACCACGGCCGCTTCCGCGCTGGAGAAGCGCCTGCGCAAGTCGAAGAAGAGCACCGGCGCGACGGTCCACATCACCGAGGTCATGGACGCGGGCATGGGCGGCGGCGCGGTCTGACGCGCGCCTGACACCCGGTCAGTATGATGGCGTGATCCCTGTGGTGCGGCGGAAGTCTTCCGTCGCACCACAAGGCGTCACACCTACCAGTGTCACTTGACGCATGCGCATTCAGTGGGTTGCATACGTTCTGTGATCGCATACCGGACATCGGGAGCCGTGCCGTGGACCCGGTGATCGTCGTGGGCGCGGGACCGGTCGGACTGACCCTCGCCCTCGCCCTGGCCGGCGCGGGCGTCCCCTCCGTCGTCCTCGACGAAGGTCCGGGCAAGGAGGAGCCCCGCCCCGCCCGCACGGTCGTCCTGCATGCCGACACCGCCGCGATGGCGCACCGCCTGGGCTGTACGACCCTGCGCGACGAGGGCGCCCACTTCGCGGCCTGGCGCACCCTGCGGCGCGGCCGGGACACCCAGCGGATCACCTTCGAGGACGGCGCCGCCCCGCTGCACCTGCCGCAGCACGCCCTCACCCGGGGCCTGCGCGACGCCGCCGTGGCGCACCCCTTGGTCCAACTGGTCACCGACAGCCGCCTCGACGCCCTGGAACAGGACGCCCTCGGGGTCACCGCCCACACCCGGGGCGGCGCGGCCACCTGGTGGCGCGGCAGCCATCTGGTCGGCTGCGACGGCGCCCGCTCGACCGTCCGCAAGCTGCTGGGCATCCGCTTCCCCGGGCGCACCGCCGTGGAGCGCTACGCGGTGGCCGCGCTGCGCACCGAACTCCCCTGGCCCGGCGAGGCCCTGCTGCACCGCGGCCGCCCCGGCAAGAGCCTGGAGGTGACGGCGCGGCCGCTGCCCGACGGGGTCTGGCGGCTGGACTGGCTGCTGCCGCCGCGCGGCGACCTGGTCACGCCCGACGCGCTGATCGGGATGATCCGCGACACCCTCGCCACCTGGTGCGGGGGCAGCACTCCCCCGTACGACCTGATCGACACCGGCGTGTACACGCTGCACCACCGGCTCGCCCGGCGCTGGCGCGACGGCCGTGCCTTCCTCGCCGGGGACGCGGCCCACCTCCTGGGCGCGCTGGGCACGCAGGGGGTCGAGGAGGGGCTGCGGGACGCCGAGAACCTGGCCTGGCGGCTGTCGCTGGCCTGGCACCAGGGCGCCTCGGAGGCCCTGCTCGACGGGTACGAGGCCGAGCGGCGCACCGCCGTCGCGGCCCGCCTGCGCGCCGCCGACCAGGCCATGCCCGTCCTGCGCGGCGGGGGCGGGCTGCGCACGTACGTCCCGGGCGCCGCGCGCAGCCACGAGACGCTGCTGACGGACGGCCACTTGGGGCGCGGGCCGCTGGGCGCGCCCCCCGCGTACGCCCCGCCCGTCGCCGTCCGCGAGGTCCCGACCGACACGCCGCCCGGCGGCCCGGCGGCGAACGTCCCCGTGACCGCCCCGGACGGGGCGACCGTACCGCTGCGCGACCTGCTCGGCCGGGGGCGGCTGCTCGTCCTCCTCGTCGCCCCGGGGACCGGGGTGTGGGACCGGCGGCACTGGGTCGGAGCAGGGCTGATGCCCCGGCTCGCGGCCGCGGTCAGCGCCCTGCCGGTGCGCGCCGAGCTGCTGGTCGCCGACGGATATCCGGGGGCCGCCGCGCACACCGTGCTGCTGCTGCGCCCGGACGGCCACCTCGCGGCGACCTTCGCGGGGGTCCGCCCGGCCGAGCTGTACGACGCGGCGGACGCGGTACGGGCGGGCGCCCCGGGGGACGCGCTGCCCGCACTGCCCGCCCCCGCGCCGCGAGCCCTGCCCGAGGCGTCCGCCACACCCCACCCGTGATCGATTGACCCTCAAGTCCGCTCGTGCTTCACTCGCGGACATGACCGGTCACGACGTACGCCTGTGGCGGAGGGTCCATATGGACCTCCTCCGCTATGCGGGCTGCGTCTGTCGTCCTTCCTGCTGACTCGCCTTCTTCCCGCGCGCCCCCGCGCGCTTTCGCGAACTCCCAGGACGGTCCTTGCCGATGTCTGCATCCCTGCTCAGCCCTGCCCCGACCGGGTCCGGCCGCTCCGGCGCCGCCGGACCCGGCGCGGCGGAACTCCTCGACTTCGCCCTGCGCACCGCCGCCGACGCCGAGCTGATCTCCTCGCTCCCCCTCGACCCCGAGGGGCGGACCTGGGTGCGGCTCGACGGCCCCGGCGGCAGCGAGGCCTGGCTGATCGGATGGCCGCCCGGCACCGGTACCGGCTGGCACGACCACGCCGAGTCGCGCGGCGCCTTCGCCACCGCGCGCGGCCGCCTCACGGAGCACTCCCTGTCCGTCCGGCTGCCGTCGGAGGGCTGGCGGTCCCTGCACCTGGCCAACGGCCTGGACCGCAGCCGGACCCTGGAAGCGGGCGCCGGGCGCGCCTTCGGCGAGCACCACGTGCACGAGGTGCTGAACGCCTCCCCGTCCGAGCACGCCGTCTCGGTCCACGCGTACTACCCGCCGCTCCCGCTGATCCGCCGCTACAGCCGCAGCGGCGCCGTGCTGACCCTGGAGCAGGTCGAGCGTCCGGCGGACTGGCAGTGAGCGCCGCACCCGTCGGCATCGACGAACTGCTGGAGCGGGTCCGCGCCACCTACGAGCGGATCGGGGCGGCCGACGCGCACGCCGCCTCCCTCGACGGCGCCCTGCTGGTGGACATCCGCTACCAGGCGCTGCGCGAGCGCGACGGCCTGATCCCGGGCGCGCTGGTGATCGAGCGCAACGAGCTGGAGTGGCGCCTGGACCCGCGGGGCAGCCACCGGGTCCCCGAAGCGACCTCCCACGACCTGCGGATCGTCGTGATCTGCAACGAGGGGTACGCCTCCACCCTGGCGGCGGCCTCCCTGCACGCCCTGGGCCTGACCGGGGCCACGGACCTGACCGGCGGCTTCCAGGCCTGGAGGGCGGCGGGCCTGCCGGTGACCGCCCCGGGCTGACGGACCGCCGTACGACGTCAGGGCGCCCGGGACCCGTTGCGGTCCCGGGCGCTCCGGCCGTCGTAGCCGGACGGGGTCTACCCCTTGGCGGAGGCCACGTCCACGGGGCGGACCCGCAGCGCCACCCGGCCCGGGAGGGCGGTGGCGGCCAGGGCCAGCACCCCGGCGGCGGCCACCACCACGCCCCACACCAGCGGCAGGACGGCGGGGGCCGCGCTCCCCGTCATGCCCACGCTGAAGGCGGTCAGGACCGCCAGCGCGATCCCCGACCCCAGCCCCACCCCGATCAGCAGGACGGCCAGCGCCTCGGTCCGCAGCATCCGCAGGACCTGGCGCCGCGTGGCTCCGGCGAGGCGCAGCATCGCGAACTCGCGGAACCGCTGGGCCGTCGACATCGACAGCGTGTTGACGACCGAGATCGCGGTGAAGGCGAGGACCAGGCCCATCGCGAGCAGGTTCAGCTCCGCCTGCGCGCCCTGGCGCTCGGCCCGGGCCCCGTCCGCCTCGGCGGCGCTCAGCACCACCGTGCCCGGGAACTCCTTGACCGCGGCGGTCAACTGCTCGCGCCCGGTGCCCGGTTCGGTCGCCACCAGGACCCCGCCGGCCAGCGGGTCGTCCACGTGCGCGGCGACCAGGTCGTGCGCCAGGGTCAGGTCACCGAAGCCGAGGCCCCGGGCGTAGACGGCGGTGACGGTCACGGTGACGGGGGTGCCGTCGCCCAGGGTCAGGGCGAGCGGGCTGCCGGGCCGCAGGCCCAGTTGCTCGGCGGCCAGTTCGCTGACGGCCGCGCCGTTCTGTCCGGCGCCGGTGAAGGCGTCGAGGCTGCCCGCGGTGACCCGCGGGTCCCAGGTGCGGGTGAGCCCCTCGGGGGTGACGCCCTGGGTGGCGTACTTCGTCAGGCCCACGCGGACGGTGGTGCCCACCAGCTCGGTGGCGGCGGTGACCCCCGGCGTCGTGCGGATCTTCGCGGCGGCCGCGGCGGAGACGCCCGGGCCCTGCCCCGCGAGCATCCACGGGGCCCGGATCCCTTCCCGGGCCTGGCTCCGGGCCGCGTCGCCGAGCGTCGGGGTGACGAACAGGACCGTGCAGGTCATCCCGACGAGCAGGGCGAGCGGGGTGACCGCGGAGGCCATCCGGGTGGCGTTGCCGCGCAGGTTGGCGGTGGCCAGGCGGCCGTTGGCGCCGGCCAGCCGCATGGGGCCGGCCAGCAGCGCGGTGGCGGCGCGCACCAGCAGCGGGCCGAGCAGCGAGACCGCTCCGGCGAGGACCACGACCGCGAGGAAGGTGACCGGGGTGGAGGCGGGTTCGGTGCGCAGGGTGGCGAGGACCGCGACCAGGACCACGCCGCCCGCCAGCAGCAGCGCGCCGATGACGATCCGGGTCCAGGCGGGCCTGCTCCGCTCGACGGCGGCTTCGGCGAGGGCTTCGGCGGGGCGGATCCGGGCGACCCGGCGGCCGGTGATCCGGGCGGCGGCCCACGCTCCGAGCAGGGTGGCGGCGACGGCGGCGATCATGGGGAAGATGCCGGCGGTGCGTTCCAGGGTCGCCGGTATCGCGCCGGTCCCGATGAACCGGCCGTGCAGCCAGGCGGCGAGCGGCAGCCCGGCGAGGGCGCCGGGCACACCGGCGGCCAGCCCCACGACGAGTGCCTCGCGGCCGAGCAGCCGGCGCAGCTGGCGGGGGGTGGCGGCGATGGCCCGCAGCAGGGCGAGCTCGCGGTGGCGCTGCTGGACGGAGAGGGCGAAGGTACCGGCGACGACGAGGACGGCGACGAGGAGCGAGGTGCCGCCCATCGCTCCGCCCATGGAGACGAGCTTGGTGCGGGCGCCCGCCGCGTCGAGGAACTCGACGGGGCCGCGGCCGTCACCGTGGGAGACCTGCGCGGTGGTCCCGGCCAGGGCCTTGCCGACCTGTGCGGCCAGGGCGGCGGCGCTCACTCCTGGGCGGGGCAGGACGCCGATCGCGGTGATCCGTCCGTCGCGGGCGGCGAGGCGGTGGGCCTCGCCGGACGCGAAGAAGAGCGAGGTCTGGTGGGCCAGGCCGCCACCCGCGGCGCCGGCCGGAGCCTGGGCGATGCCGCTGACGGTGTACGTACGCGGTGCGGCGGTGGCCTGGACGGTGAGCGGTGAGCCGGGCCGCAGGCCCGCCCGGGTGGCCAGCTCACGGTCGACGACCACCTCGTCGGCGCTGCGCGGGGCCTGCCCCTCGGCCAGCGCGAAGGGGGTGAGGGCGGCGGATTCCCAGGCGTGGCCATAGGAGCGCTTGCCGGTGCCGTGGGCCACCAGGGGGACGGCCTGGAAGGTCAGCTCGGGGACCGCCTGCGCGACCCCGGGGACGGCCCGGACGGTGTCGAGGGCGGCGGCCGGGAGCCAGGCCCGTTCGGCGACGGGCTTGGCCTTCTCCTTGACCTTGGTCTTGCCCTTCTTCTCCGTGACCGTGGTCTCGTGCACGTCCTGGTCGGCGGAGACGACGACCGGAGCGCCCGCGTAGCGCTCGGTGGCGATCACCCCGCGCAGGCCCGTCTCGAGGAGGGTGCCGCAGGCGGTGATCAAGGCCGCCGCGCACAGGAGGGCGACGAAGGCGCCGAGGAAACCGGCTGTGCGGTCCCGGACGCTCTGGAGGGCGTAACGCAGCATCATGGGGGTAACTCTGCTGCTCAGGACCCCTGTTGAGCAGTGGAGCGCCCCGGCGTCCCACCACGGGGGCTACCCCTACCCCGCTCGGGCGGCGGGCACCCGCCGCGTCCGCCGCGGTCCGGCGGACCGCCGGCCCCGGCGGGTCAGAACGCCCGGTACTCCAGACCTTCGTCGTCCACGTCCTCGCCCTCCTCCTCGAGGGCGCGCCGCACCACGCGCAGGGCCATGCCCTCCCCGTAGCCCTTGCGGGCCAGCATCCCGGCGAGGCGGCGGATCCGCTTGTCCCGCTCCAGGCCCCGGGTCACGCGCAGCTTGCGCTCCACCAGCTCCCGGGCCGTCTGCTCCTCCTGCTCGGAGTCGAGCTGCTCCAGGGCCTCGTCCACCAGGGTGGCGTGCACGCCCTTGGTGCGCAGCTCGCGGGCGAGCGCCCGACGGGCGAGGCCGCGGCTGTGGTGCCGGGACTCGACCCACGCTCCGGCGAAGGCGGCGTCGTCGATCAGGCCCACCTCCTCGAACCGGGAGAGGACCTGCTGCGACACCTCCTCGGGGATGTCGCGCTTCGCCAGGGCGTCCGCGAGCTGCTGCCGGGTCCGCGGGGACCCCGTGAGCAGGCGCAGGCAGATCGCCCGCGCCTGCTCCTCAAGGCTCTGGGGCGGCAGTCCCCGCTCGGCTCGCGGCGTGCCGGAACCACGCGCCCCGTTCTCCTCCCGCACAGTCAGCTCTTGGCTACGGCGGCCTTGGCCGTCTTGGCCTTCGTCGCCGGGGCGGGAACGGACTTGGCCGCGTCATCGGCCGCCGCGGCGACGCCGCCCGCCGCGTCCGGACCCGGCTCGGCGCCCGGGGCCTTGCGGATGCCCACGCCCAGCTTCTCCTTGATCTTCTTCTCGATCTCGTCGGAGAGGTCGGGGTTGTCGCACAGGAACTTGCGCGCGTTCTCCTTGCCCTGGCCGAGCTGGTCGCCCTCGTACGTGTACCAGGCACCGGCCTTGCGGACGAAGCCGTGCTCCACGCCCATGTCGATCAAGCCGCCCTCGCGGCTGATCCCGTGGCCGTAGAGGATGTCGAACTCGGCCTGCTTGAAGGGCGGCGCGACCTTGTTCTTGACGACCTTGACGCGGGTGCGGTTGCCGACCGCGTCCGTGCCGTCCTTGAGGGTCTCGATCCGGCGGATGTCCAGACGCACCGAGGCGTAGAACTTCAGCGCGCGGCCACCGGTGGTGGTCTCCGGCGAGCCGAACATCACACCGATCTTCTCGCGGAGCTGGTTGATGAAGATCGCGGTGGTCTTGGACTGGTTGAGCGCACCGGTGATCTTGCGGAGCGCCTGGCTCATCAGCCGGGCCTGCAGACCGACGTGCGAGTCGCCCATCTCACCCTCGATCTCCGCGCGCGGCACGAGGGCCGCGACGGAGTCGATGACGATGAGGTCGAGGGCGCCGGAGCGGACCAGCATGTCCACGATCTCCAGCGCCTGCTCACCGGTGTCCGGCTGGGACAGGATGAGGTTGTCGGTGTCGACGCCCAGGGCCTTCGCGTACTCGGGGTCGAGCGCGTGCTCGGCGTCCACGAACGCGACGGTACCGCCGGCCTTCTGCGCGTTGGCCACGGCGTGCAGGGTCAGGGTCGTCTTACCGGAGGACTCCGGTCCGTACACCTCCACCACACGGCCGCGCGGGAGCCCGCCGACACCGAGGGCGATGTCCAGGGCGGTCGACCCCGTGGGGATGACGTCAATGGGGTCATTCGGCTTGTCGCCAAGACGCATGACCGCGCCCTTGCCGAACTGCCGTTCAATCTGCGCGAGCGCTGCGTCGAGCGCCTTCTCGCGGTCGGTGCCTGCCATGGGTTCCACCCGATTTGCTTGAGTCGATCGCTTCACGCCATTGACGCTAACGCCTGCCACTGACAACGCGCCTCCACGCACGATTCGCCTGTGGATAACCCATCAGAATGGATGTTCGATTTCCCTGTCAAGCGAGCCACGCCAGCTCCGCCGCGGAGCTGCCGGCGGCCGCCGTGGAAGTGCCGGCATCCGCCGCGCCGAAGGCCCCGCGCCGGATCACAGGCCCGCGAGGAGCTCGTCCAGCGGGGCCGGTGCCTGCCCGGGGCCCAGGGCCTCCGCGAGCAGCCGCCCGTAGCGGATCTTGCGGCCCTTCTTCGTGCCGAGGAAGCGGCGCAGCTGCCGCTCCCGGGACCGGCCGTGCTGCGCGGGCTGGCGCACGAAGGTCTGCCAGGCCCGCAGATCGCCCTCCCCCCGGATGATCTCCTCGACCCGCGCCGTGCCCAGCGCGCGGATCAGCTCGTCCTCCAGGTCCGCCACGCACACGGAGAAGCCCCGCTGCGGCGCCCCGGCCCGCTCCAGGCCGCGCTCGTAGAAACCCCGCTCGCCCTCGTCGCACAGCCCCCTCAGGCGCAGGCCGAGACCGGGCGGCCCGAGGAGCGCGGCGTAGCGGGCGATGCTCATGGCCCCGCCCATCGGTACGACGCACACCCCCTCGGCGGCCAGGTCCCGGCCGCGCCGCGCGGCCAGCGCCCCGACGGCCTCGAGGTCACTGGGCCCCTCGAGCAGCACCGCCGTCCGCAGTCCCAGCCGCCCGGCCAGCTCCTTCGCCGGTTCGCCGGCGCCACCGGCCGCCCAGCGGCCGACCGCCTCCCGGAACGCGCGCATGTCCGTCATGACCCGAGTCTGCCCGCCCGGGGCCCGGCACGGCACCGGATATCCGGCGCCCTCGCCCGGGGACGGCCGCGCCCGGCCCCGTACGCTCGTCCCGTGCCAGCCTCCCGTCCGCACCGCGTCGCCGTCCTCGTCCTCGAAGGGGCGAAGCCGCTCGACGTCGGCATCCCCGCCCAGGTGTTCACGACCCGCGCGAGCATGCCGTACGAGGTGCGGGTCTGCGGCGCGGAGCCCGGGCTCGTGGCCGGGGGCGACGGGCTCTCGTACGCGGTCGCCCACGGCCTGGACGCCCTCGCGTGGGCCGACATCGTCTTCGTCCCCGGATACCGGTTCCCGGACCGCGAGGACCCGCCACCGGCCGTCGTCGAGGCGCTGATCGCCGCCCACCGCCGGGGCGCGCGGCTGGCCGCCATCTCGACCGGCGCCTTCGCCCTCGCCGCCACCGGCCTGCTCGACGGCAAACGCGCCACGACGCACTGGCACTACGCGCGGGCGCTCGCGGCGAAGTGGCCGCTGGTCCGGGTCGACGAGAACGTGCTGTTCGTCGACGAAGGCAGCGTGCTGACCTCGGCCGGCGCCGCCTCGGGCATCGACCTGTGCCTGCACATCCTGCGCGGCGACCTCGGGGTGGCCGCGTCGAACCACACGGCCCGGCGGCTGGTCGCGGCCCCCTACCGCAGCGGTGGCCAGGCGCAGTACGTACCGCGCAGCGTCCCCGAGCCGCTCGGCGAGCGGTTCGCCGCCACCCGCGAGTGGGCGCTGCACCGGCTCGGCGAGCCGCTCACCCTGGAGGTGCTCGCCCGGCACGCGGCGGTGTCGCCGCGCACCTTCTCGCGGCGCTTCGCCGACGACACCGGGTACACGCCGATGCAGTGGGTCATGCGCGCCCGCATCGACGTGGCCCGTGAGCTGCTGGAACGCTCGGAGCGCGGCGTCGAGCAGATCGCCGCGGACGTCGGTCTGGGCACCGGGGCGAATCTGCGGACGCACTTCCAGCGGATCCTGCGGACCACGCCGAGCGAGTACCGGCGCACCTTCGCCCGGGGCGAATAGCCCGGAGCGGCCCCGCCCCCGCGGCCCGTGGCGCGATCCTTGCGGACCGTGGCGATCACGCCGCTGTCACCGGCGGCCTCCGAGCGCGACCCTTGAAGCGAACCGAAGGGATACGCCATGACTCGCATCGCCATCAACGGATTCGGCCGCATCGGACGCAACGTGCTGCGCGCGCTGCTCGAGCGCGACACCGGCCTCGAGGTCGTCGCCGTCAACGACCTCACGGAGCCCACCGCGCTCGCGCGGCTGCTCGCCTACGACACGACGGCGGGCCGGCTCGGCCGCCCGGTGACGGTCGACGGCGACGCCCTCGTCGTCGACGGCCGCCGCATCACCGTCCTCGCGGAGCGCGAACCGGACCGGCTGCCGTGGGAGAAGCTCGGTGTCGACATCGTGCTCGAGGCAACCGGCCGCTTCACCTCGGCCACGGCGGCCCGCGCCCACATCGACGCGGGTGCGAAGCGGGTGCTGGTCAGCGCCCCGGCGGACGGCGCCGACGTCACGCTCGCCTTCGGCGTCAACAACGCCGCCTACGACCCGGCCGTGCACACGATCGTCTCGAACGCTTCCTGCACGACCAACGCGCTCGCGCCGCTGGCCTCGGTCCTCGACGACCTCGCCGGCATCGAGCACGGCTTCATGACGACGGTGCACGCCTACACGCAGGAGCAGAACCTGCAGGACGGTCCGCACCGCGACCCCCGCCGCGCCCGCGCCGCCGCGGTCAACATCGTGCCGACCACGACCGGCGCCGCCAAGGCGATCGGGCTCGTCCTGCCGAACCTCGCGGGCAAGCTGTCGGGCGACTCGATCCGCGTGCCGGTCCCGGTCGGGTCGATCGTCGAGCTCAACACGACCGTCGCCCGCGGCGTGACGCGCGAGGAGGTGCTGGCGGCGTACCGCGCCGCGGCGGACGGCCCGCTCGCCGGCGTCCTGGAGTACTCGGACGACCCGCTCGTGTCTTCCGACATCACCGGCAATCCGGCCTCGTCGATCTTCGACTCGGCCCTCACCCGCGTCGACGGCCGCCACATCAAGGTGGTCGCCTGGTACGACAACGAGTGGGGCTTCTCGAACCGCGTGATCGACACGCTCGAGCTCCTCGCCGCCACCGCCTGAGGGGAGTCCCCCGCGATGGCCGCCGATCCCCCGGCGCCGTCCGCCCCCGTGCGGGGACGGACGGGCCGTGGGGCGGTCGGTGTTACGGCCGGGGCAGGGTGCAGCCGGGGCGGGTCAGGTCGATCGTGCTGCCGGCGCCTATGCAGGGGACGATGATGTACGTCTCCTGGGCGTAGTTGATGCCCTGGCGGACCGTCACGTTGCCGTTCTGGTCGACCTCGCACGGGTTGTTCTCCGTGCAGCGCTGGCCGTCCTCGTTGCCCGTGTTGTTGACGGCGACGACCCGGCCGGTGGCGGTGTCGATCACCGGCGAACCGGAGGTGCCACCGATGGTGTTGCAGGCCGAGGTGTAGCGGATCGAGTCCTTCCAGGTCCAGTCCCCCTCCTTGAGGCGGTAGACGAACCCGTCGGCGTTGCAGGTGTAGATCCGCTTCCAGTACCCCGACACGACCTTGATCGAGGCGCCCTGCACCGGGTGCGCGTCGTTGAGGGTGAGCGCGCTGATGCCGTACTGGCTCTGGATCTGCGCGTACGTCTTGGTCAGCTGGTAGATCGAGATGTCGGTGTCGGTCATCGTCGCGTACGAGACCTTGCTGGCCCGCAGCGTCGCGACCTTCGAGCCGGATCCGTTGAGCAGCGAGAACGAGCGGCTGGACGGCTGGTCCTTGATGACCTCACCGGCGGCCGGGAAGCCGGTTTCCAGGCAGTGGCCGTTGGAGAGCACGAGCGCGGGGTCGCTCGCGAGGGAGTTGGGCGTCCGCACGACCGAGCCGGAACAGTTGCTGAGCGCGACCGTTCCCGCGAAGTTGACCGTGACGGCCCGCGCGGCCTTCTCGGCCTTCGCTTGGGGGCCGGAGGCCACGGCCGGGGCCGCTGCCGCGCCCATCAGGAGCAAGGAGAGCAGCGCGCCGGCGAGAGGCTTCTTCATGTGGGGGTTCCCCTCTGAATGACGATGCAACCGAAGATCCTCCGGTTGTCATGCGCATTGTTGGGACCCCCGCCCCAACTGGCAAGAGGGCACGGTGCGTTGCGGAACCACCGGATCCGGCCATGATCGGCACCGGACGGCGCGCGACCCGGCGGGACACCACGGGACACGGCGGGCCGCCCCGGGCGCGATCAGGGGCGGGGCCGGGTAGTCTCTTTCGGATCTTGCCGGTGAAGCCCGCCACGGCCCGGCGCAAGCCACCCGTCGGCCGGATTCCGCGCGCCGGCGCCGCGGGAAGGGCCCGGAAAAACCACTGCCCGCCCGGTCCCGGCCCGCGGTGCGGGGTGGGGAACGGACGGGCAGCGCGGCCGGGCCGCGGGCGTCGGACCGCCGGGGTCAGACCGCCGGAGCCGGGTAGGTCGGGTACTCGACCCCGGAGACGTACTGGACGACCCGGATGACCTGGCAGGAGTAGCCGAACTCGTTGTCGTACCAGAGGTAGAGGATGGCGTTGTCGCCGTCGACCTTGGTGGCGCCCGCGTCGACGATCGAGGCGTGGCGCGACCCGATGAAGTCGCTGGAGACCGCGTCGGGGGCGGTGGTGAAGTCGATCTGGCGCTTGAGCGGCGAGGTCAGCGAGACGCCCCGCAGGTACTCGAGGACCTCCTCGCGGGTGGTCTCGCGCCCGAGCCGCAGGCTGAGGATCGCGATCGAGACGTCCGGCACCGGGACGCGGATCGAGCTGCCGCTGATCGGCGCCTTGAGGTCGGGCAGCGCCTTGGCGACGGCCGAGGCGGCACCGGTCTCGGTCATGACCATGTTGAGCGGCGCGGAGCGGCCGCGGCGGTCGGCGCTGTGGTAGTTGTCCAGCAGGTTCTGGTCGTTGGTGAACGAGTGGACGGTCTCCACGTGGCCGCGCAGGACGCCGTACTCGTCAGCCATCGCCTTCAGCGGCGGGACGATCGCGTTGGTGGTGCAGGAGGCGCAGGACAGGATCTGCTCGTCCGGCTTGATCGTGTCGTGGTTGACGCCGTGGACGATGTTCGGGACGTCGCCCTTGCCCGGAGCCGTCAGGACGACCTTGTCGATACCGGGGCGCAGGTGCTTCGACAGACCCTCGCGGTCGCGCCACTTGCCCGTGTTGTCGATGAGGATGGCGTCCTTGATGCCGTACGCCGTGTAGTCGATCTCCGACGGGTCGTTGGCGTAGATCACCTTGATCTCGTTGCCGTTGGCGATGATCTTGTTGTTCGCCTCGTCAACGGTGATCGTGCCCTGGAACTGACCGTGGATCGAGTCGCGGCGCAGCAGCGAGGCGCGCTTGACGATGTCCTGGTCACCGCCCTGGCGGACGACGATGGCGCGCAGCCGCAGACCGTTGCCGGACCCGGCCTTCTCGATCAGCAGGCGGGCGACGAGGCGGCCGATGCGGCCGAAGCCGTAGAGGACCACGTCCCGCGCCTCGCGGCGCTCGATCTTGTCGTCGCCCGTGGCACCCGCGACGGCGGCGGCGGTGAAGTCCGCCACCGAGAGGCCGCGGCTGTCGGCCTTGTAGGTCGCGGCGAGCATGCCGATGTCGATCTGCGACGGACCGAGATCGAGGGTGGTGAGAGCCTGCAGGAACGGAAGCGTCTCGGTGACCGAGAGTTCCTCACCGGCTATCTGCCGGGCGAATCGGTGGAGCTTGAGGATGCTCACCACCGACTTGTTGACCAAGGAGCGGCTGTGCAGCAGGACGGTGACGTCCTGCTCGCGGTGCAGCTTCCCGATGATCGGAATCATCGACTCCGCGATCTCCTCGCGGTGCTTCCAGTTGGTGAACGCGTCGTCATTGACAGTCACAGGTTTATCTTTCGAGCTAGGGGGCGCTCATATGCTATCCCGACCGCTTTTTGATCGTTCAAACGGTGCCCCCTTATCCGCACCCGCACCCCCCGCAGCCCCCGCCGCAGCCGCCCCCGCAGCCACTCCCGCACCCTCCTCCACAGCCGCCCGAGCCCCGCCCCCCACCGGAGTCCGAGGAGCCCGAGGAGTCCGAGGAGCCCGACGAGGACGCCGGGGCGGCGGCGGGCACGCGCGGCCACGGCACGGACAGCAGCGGGACCAGCGCGGCCGGGGCCCGGTCCCTGCCGTGGCGGGCGACGTCGGCCAGTACGTCCGCCTCCGCACCCACGATCGGGACCCCCGCCACCAGCCGCGGCTGCCAGGTCCGGTCCTCCTTGACCTCCCGCAGCCGCCGCAGCCCCGCCCGCGTCGCGTGACCCGAGGGCATCCGCCCGAAGCGCCGCGGGAGCAGCCAGACGCCCGCCGTCACCACGCCCAGCACCAGGAACGCGATCAGCGGCGCGAGCCCGTCGCCCTCCCCCGTGAGCGAGTCGGTGACCAGGGCCGCCATGCAGAGCAGCGCCGCGAGCACGGCGAAGACGCCCACGGCGCCGTTGACCCGGCCGAGCGTCCCCACCCGCTTCCGGTCGGCCGCCAGCCCGCGCCGGGTCAGCGCCTCCTCGATGTCCAGCACCGGCGGACTGAGCGCGACCCGGCGCCTGACCTCCGGGGCGGTTTCCCCCCGGGCCGCCCCGCCCGCGCTCGCGTACGCCGCCACCTGGACCAGATCACGCTCCGGCGCCGCGCCCACCTGGGCCAGCCGCCGCTCCGGGCGCACCTCGATCCGCCCGGTCAGACAGAGGGCGGTCAGCGCCACGTCGACGACGGCGGGCCGGCCGCCCCGCAGGTACGCCGCCTCGTACAGCGTGAGCGCCTCGTGATCGACGGGCGGGAACAGGGCCCGGTACGCCCTGACCCGCCACGCGGCCGCCCCCAGCAGCGGCACGGCCGCCGCGACGAAGAGGAAGATCCACACAACTACCCCCCGCATCAAGCTCCTTGGCGTCGAGTGTGCGGCCATCGCCCGCGCCGGGCAATCTTCCCACCCGACTGACAACCCAGGGTTGACACCCCACAACTGTCAACCTACGGTTGCACTCATGACGAACCCGACGAACCCTCCGGCGGGCTCCGCAGAGACTGCGGCCCCCGCACGCATGACGAACCCGGTCCGCCTCGACGACCTCATCGCGGGCATCAAGCAGAGCCACCCGGACGCCCTGCACCAGCTCAGCGGCGCGGTCGTCGTCGCCGAGCACCTCGGGGACGTCGCCGACCACCTCATCGGCCACTTCGTCGACCAGGCGCGCCGCTCGGGCGCCTCCTGGACCGACATCGGCCGGAGCATGGGCGTCACCCGCCAGGCCGCGCAGAAGCGCTTCGTCCCCAAGGGCGACGGGGACCTCGACATGAGCCAGGGCTTCTCCCGCTTCACCCCGCGCGCCCGCAACGTCGTCGTCACGTCCCAGAGCGAGGCCCACGCGGCGGGCGGCACCGAGATCCGTACCGAACACCTCGTCCTCGGCCTGCTCTCCGAGCCGGAGGGGCTCGCCGCCCTCGCGCTGGGCGCCCAGGGGATCGACCCGGCCGCCGTCCGGGCCGCCGCCACCGCCGCCCTGCCGCCCGCCGCGGCCGAGGCCCCCGACCCGTCCGGCCACGTCCCCTTCGACGCGAACGCCAAGAAAGCCCTGGAACTCACCTTCCGCGAGGCCCTGCGGCTCGGCCACAACTACGTCGGCACCGAGCACATCCTGCTCGCCCTCCTCGAGCTGGAGGACGGCCGGGGCGTGCTCAGCGACCTCGGCGTCAGCAAGGCCGCCGCCGAGGCGAACGTCACCGAGGCCGTGGACGCCGTACTCGCCGCGACCAGGCAGCAGCAGCCCGGGGCACCGGCCTCCTGACGACGGAGCCCGGCTCCCCGCCGGGGCCGCCCCCGCTCTCCTCGTCGGTCTCGCCGGTCTCGTCGTGGACCACCGCGTACCGCCGTACGTACGCTCCGAGGAAGGCCTGCAGGGTCGCGACCGCCGGGATCGCGATCAGTGCACCGACCGCGCCCAGCAGGGCCGTCCCCGCGATGACCGAGCCGAAGGCCACCGCGGGGTGGATGTCGACCGTCTTCGCGGTCAGCTTCGGCTGGAGCACGTAGTTCTCGAACTGCTGGTAGACCACCACGAACCCGAGGACGTACAGCGCGTACCAGGGCTGGACCGTGAAGGCGAGCAGCATCGGCAGCGCGCCCGCCAGATAGGTGCCGATGGTGGGGATGAACTGGGAGACCAGCCCCACCCACACCGCGAGCGCGGGCGCGTACGGCACCCCGAGCACCACGAACACGACGTAGTGCGCGATCCCGGAGACCAGCGCCATCAGCCCGCGCGAGTAGAGGTACCCGCCGGTCTTGGCGACGGCGATCTCCCAGGCGCGCAGCACCTCCGACTGCTTGGCCGGCGGCAGTACGGAGCACAGCGCGCGCCGCAGCCGCGGCCCGTCGGCGGCGAAGTAGAAGGCGAACAGCCCGACCGTCAGCAGCCGGAAGAGCCCGCCGAGCACCGTGGCGGAGACGTCCAGCACACCGGACGCGCTGTTCTGCACGTACTTCTGCAGCCAGTCCGAGTGCAGCACGCTGTCCTGGATGTCCAGCCGGGACAGGTCGGTGTGGAAGGTGCGGTTGATCGAGCCGATCACCGAGTCGAGGGTGGCGGGGAAGCCCTCCACCATGTCGACGATCTGCCCGGCGAGCATCGAGCCGAGCAGCACCACGAACCCGGCGGTCGCGGCGAACACGCCGAGGAAGACCAGGAAGGTGGCCAGCCCGCGCCGCATCCCGCGGGCCGCCATCCGGGCCACGGCCGGTTCGACCGCGAGCGCGAGGAAGAACGCGATCAGGATGTTGACGAGCAGCCCGATCAGCTGGTGGAAGGCCCAGCTGCCGAGCTGGAAGCAGGCGACGAGGGCGAGGACGAGGACCACCGCGCGCGCCAGCCAGGGCGGCATCCGCTCGCGCACGCCTCCCCCGGAGGGCGGCGGCCACCCGGCGGGCGGCCCGTCGGCGGCCCGCCCGGTCGGCGCGGTCGGACCGGCCGGATCCATCGGGTCGGCCGGGGCGGGGTCGAACTGGTCAGTGGCTGCCACACGGACAAGTCTCCCGTACGGCCGACCGTGGCGCGGACCCCTCGGCGCCGTGGTCGCCGGTACGACTCCGCGGTCCCCCGCGGCTCAGCGCAGCGTCGCCGGCACGTCCATCGCCGCACAGACCGCGCGCCACACGTCCTTGGTCTCCCAGCCCGCGTCCAGCGCCTCGCTCACGGTGCGCCCGCCCAGCTCGGCCATCACGTGATCGCGCGCGAAGGACTCCGCGTAGCCCGCTCCGAAGTGCTCCGCCATCCGTTCCCAGAAAATCGTCAACCGCATGAGTCCATTATCCCGCCCCGGGAGAGTGCACCCGGGGCGTTCCCGCCGCCCGCGCCGCCCCGGCCGCCCTACGGTTCCCCCATGGCCATGGCAGGAGACGAAGCAGCGGCGCCGCTCGCCCGCGCCGAGCGGTTCATCTGGCTCACGGCGCGGGTGCTGGAGCAGCGGCGGTTCGCGTTCCATTTCCTCGGCGCCGACGCCGACGCGGTGGACACCGCCCTCGGCTCCTACCTGAACGGCGACGGCGGTTACGGGCACGCGCTCGACCCGGACCTGCGCGGCCCGCTCAGCCAGCCGCTGCACAGCGTGCACGCCCTGCGCGTGCTCGACAGCCTGGGCCGCTGCTCGGGGCGGCGGATCGAGCAGCTGTGCCGCCACCTGACGGGGGTCTCCACGGCGGACGGCGCCCTTCCGGTGGCGGTCCCCTCCCCGCGCACCTATCCGGCGGCGCCCTACCACCCCGTCCAGGACGATCCGCCGGGCGAGCTGGAGATCACCGGCCCCGTGGTGGGGCTGCTCCACCGCAACCGGGTCTGGCACGCCTGGCTGTTCCGGGCCACGGACTTCTGCTGGGACCGGGTCGAGACCCTGCGCAGGTCGCATCCGTACGAGGTCCAGGGCGCCGTCGCGTTCCTGGACGGCAGCCCGGACCGGCCGAGGGCCGCGGCGGCCGCCGACCGGCTGGGGCGGCTGGTGCGCGAGCAGGGCCTGGCCGTGCTCGATCCCGGGCGCCGCGCCGAGTTCCCGGTGGGCCCCGGCTACGCCCCCGGCGAGCACCTCTTCCCGCACGACTTCGCCCGCCGCCCCGAGTCGCTGGCGCGCGGCTGGTTCACCGACGAGGAGACCGCGCGCTCCCTGGACTTCCTCGCCGCCGAACAGCAGGAGGACGGCGGCTGGCCGGTGCGCCGCCGGGCGTGGGCCCCGGGCAGCGCCCTGGAGCGGCGCCCGATCGCGACGCTGGAGGCACTGCTGACCCTGAGGGCGTACGGGCGCCCGCTGACCGGCGTCGCTAGCCGCCCAGCGCCCGTACCCCCGCCGTGACGGCGACGGCGACGGCGATGACCACCAGGAACGGGGCCCGCAGCAGCAGGGCGGCACCGGCGGCCACCAGCCCGGCGGCGCGGGCGTCGACCACCAGCGCGGAGCCGGTGCTGAAGGTCTGCTGCGCGGTGAGCGCGGCCAGCAGGGCGACCGGCAGCAGGGCGGAGAGCCGCCGCACCACGGGCCGCTCCAGCACCCCGGCCGGGACGAGGAGCCCGGCGAGCTTGACGGCGTAGCACCCGAGCACGGTGAGGCCGATGGCGATCCAGACGTTCACGGGCGGGGTCCCTTCGTGCGACGGCCGCTGAAGAAGAGCACGGCCGGTGCGGCGAGCGCGGCCACGAGCACCGGCACCCCGGCAGGCAGCACGGGCAGGAACCCGAGCCCCAGCACCAGGGCGAGCAGGGCCACGGCCCGCTCGGTCGTGGTGCGCAGCATCGGGGCGAGCAGCGCGAGGAAGACGGCGGGCCCGGCCGCGTCCAGGCCCCAGGCGGCGGTGTCACCGATGGCCTCGGCCCCCAGCGACCCCAGCAGGGTGGTGAGGTTCCACAGCAGGTAGAGGGTGAGCCCGGTGACGGTGAACCCGAGGCGGGCGTGGGCCCGGCCGCGCTGCGCCAGCGCGACGGCGGTGGTCTCGTCGATGACCCAGTGCGCGGCGAGCGGGCGCACCGCGCGGGGCAGGCCGAGCAGCGGGGAGAGCCGCAGGCCGTAGAAGGCGTTCCGGGTCCCGAGGAAGAAGGCGCCCGCGGCGGCCGTGAACGGGTTGCCGCCCGCGGCCAGTGCCCCGACCAGCGCGAACTGGGAGGCACCCGTGAAGACGAGCAGGCTCAGCACGCAGGCCTGCGCGGTGCTGATCCCGGCTCCGGCGGCGGTCACGCCGAAGGCGAAGCCGGACAGCCCGACCGCCACGCCGACGCCCAGCGCGTCCCGCACGACGCCCCGGCGCCCGGCCCGGTCGTCGGCGCCGCCGACGTCGCTCGGGTCGCCCGGCTCGCCCGGGCCGTGTGCCGGGCCGGTCCGTTCCACTGTTCGCTGCTCTCTCACCCCGCGACGTTATGCGCGCGCCCGTCGGCGGGTCTTGTACGTTCTTGCGCCGGTCCGGTCCGACACGGAGACGCACCCGCACCACAAGTGATCATCTCGCTACGGTGAGCACATGAAGCGTGTTCGCTTGCTGCCGGTTGAGCGTCCTTCTCATGCCCGATGGGCTCCGGCCCTGTCCTTCGCCGCCCTGATCGCCGCCGCCGCCCTGCTCGCGCAGTACGCCACCCTGCACCCCCGGAACGTGCCGGGCGAGGTGGCTCTGCAACTCGCGGGGGGCCGGGAGGCCGCCTGCCGGATCCTCCGCGGCCAGTCCCTGTGGTGCCCTGCCCACGGGGACCGGCTGCAGGCCCAGTACACGGCCCTGCGGCTCGACACCGCCTTCTTCATCCCCGGATACACCCTCGCCCTGCTCGGCGTCTTCGGGCTCGGCAGCTGCTTCCTGTTCCGCCAGATGTCCCGGCGGTACGCGGTCCGCGCCCTGGCCGCCACCCTCGTCATGGCCGTGGCGGACCTCGGCGAGAACCTCTTCGAGTACCGCGCCCTCGACCGGCTCGCCACCGGCGCGGACCGTGACTGGGCGGCGGCCGCGTGGTGCTCCCTGCTGAAGTGGTCGATCGCCCTTCCCCTGGCGGGCGCGGCGGTGTGGATCCTCGTCACCCTGATCGCCCGCGCCGTCCTGCACCGGGTCCGGGTCGCGAACGCGCCGCCGTGCGAGGAGCCGGCCCGCGTCCAGCACGCCCACCGCCTCGCCGACGGCTCCGAGCGGTGGGCCGACCCGGACATCATCGCGGCCCCCGTCGCACCGCACGCGAGCACGGCGGTGCGCGAGTGGTCCGACCCCGCACTGCCCGAGGCGCCGCCGGACAGCTCCCGGGCGCGCTGGCGCACCCGCGCCTACCAGCCGCCCGGCCGGGAACCGGCGAGCGTGGGCGTCTGCGTGTCCGGCGGCGGGATCCGCTCCGCCGCCGTCACCCTGGGCGCGCTGCAGGCCCTGCGGGAGGGCGGGGTGCTGGGCAGGGCGCGCTATCTGGTCTCCGTGTCCGGCGGGGGCTACATGGCGGGGGCCTTCCAGCTGGCGCTGACGCGCGAGCAGCCCAGGGACCCCGGGGCCGGCGGCGCGCCGCTCGCCCGGGCCGGGCTCGCCACGGCGCGGGACGCCTTCGCGCCCGGCAGCCCGGAAGAGGACCACATCCGGCGTCACGCCAAGTACCTCGCGGACAGCCCGCGCGAGAAACTGCTGGCCGCGGGCGTGATCCTGCGGGGCCTGGGGGTCTCGCTGGGGCTGCTGGGGCTGGCGTTCGTGGTCGCCGGGGTCTGTCTCGGCGGCTACTACGAGGCGGTCCCGCTGACCGATCTCACCCGGCTGCGTCCACGGCCCGGCGAGGCCTTCCCCGCCTTCTCGCCGCACGCCCGCTTCCTCGCCCCGGCCCTCGCCCTGATCGGGATCGCGGCCGCCGTCTCCGTGGTGGCCTCCCTGTTCCGGGCGCACAGCGGCAAGTCCCGGCCCGCCTGGGTCCGCACCACCGTGCGCGGCTTCATCGCGCTGGCGGCGGCGATGTCCCTGCTCACCGTGGTGCTGCCCGCCGTGTTCTGGTTCTTCGCGTGGCTGTCCCACCGGACGGACGTCCTGCCCGATGGCCCCCGGGGCATCTCGATCCTGGGCGCGCTCACGGCCGCCGCCACCGCGGTCGGCGGGGTCTTCACCGCCCTGAGCGGCCGGGTGAAGAAGCTGAAGCCGAGCGGCGAGGGCGCCGGGCCGTTCGCGGGCTCCGCCACGTCGGTCATGACCCGGATCGGTGGCGGCCCGCTCACGACCGCCGTCGTCTGGCTGGTGCTGCTCCTGCTCGCCTTCTTCGGTCTCGCGCTGCTGTCCTGGTCGGCGGTGTCGGCGCACGGCTGGCCCGCGGCGTGGCGCCTGGGCCTCCCGCTCGCCCTGCTGCTGGCCGCGATCCTCGTCGACCAGACCACCTTCAGCCTGCACCCCTTCTACCGGCAGCGGTTGGCGGGCGCCTTCGCGGTGCGCCGGGCCGTACTGAGCGACGGCTCGGTGGGTGCCCTTCCGTACGACTACAACGCCGAGTCCACCCGGCTCAGCGCCTACGGCAAGCGGGCCGAGGGCTTCCCCCAGGTCATCTTCGCCGCTTCCGCGGCCATGTCGCTGCGCAACCGGACCGCGCCCGGGCGCCCGGCGGTGCCGTTCACCTTCTCCCACGACTGGGTGGGCGGCCCGGACACCGGATGGGTGCGCACGGCCACGATGGAGGCGACCGCGCATCCTCTGATCCGGCGCGACCTCACCGTGCAGTCCGCGGTGGCCGTGTCGGGGGCCGCGTTCGCCTCGGCGATGGGCAGTCAGGGCAGTTCCGTCCAGCGCCTGCTCGCCCTGTCCAACCTGCGCCTGGGCACCTGGGTGCCCAATCCGACGTACCTCGCCGAGGTGGCCCGCCACCGACCGGACTGGACGATGCCCCGGCTGCCCTGGGTCCGGCGGCTGCGCTACCAGCTCCAGGAGCTGGCCGGGCGCTATTCCGACACCAGCCCCATGGTGCTGTGCACCGACGGCGGGCACTTCGACAACCTGGGGCTGGTGGAGCTGCTGCGGCTGCGCTGCGAGACGGTGTACGTGATCGATTCCAGCGCCGACTCCCCGCCGCTGGCCACCACCCTCGCCGAGGCCGTCACCCTCGCTTACGAGGACCTGGGCGTCCGGATCACCTTCGACCAGCCGGAGGTGCTGCGGCTGGTGCCGGGCAGCGCCGCGAAGGTCGAGCCGACGGAGCCGATGGCCGCACTCAACACCCGCTTCTCGGCGGACTGCGTCGTGCGCGGGGTCATCGAGTACCCGGAGCCGGTCGCCTTCCCCGGGCGCCGCAAGCCGTCACGGTTCGCCACGCTCGTCTTCGCGAAGGCGAGCCTGACCCCGGACATGCCGTACGAGCTGCTGGCCTACGCCCTCAAGGAGAAGGTGTTCCCCCGGCAGAGCACCTTCGACCAGTGGTTCGACCACGCCCAGTTCGACGCGTACCGGGCGCTGGGCCACCACCTCGGCGCCGAGGCCGCGAAGCTACCGGTCAAGAGGCGCCGGTTCGGCCCCTGCGGTACGCCCCCGGGGGCACCCCCACGATCCGGGTGAAGTGCCGGTTCAGGTGCGGCTGGTCGGTGAAGCCGACCGCGAGGGCCGCCTCCGCGGGGGGCGTGCCCGCCTCCAGCAGCACCCGGGCCCGCCGTACCCGGGCGTCCGTCAGCCAGGTGTGCGGCGGCATCCCGTACCGCTCGCGGAAGGCCCGGAGCAGCGCGAAGGGGCTGGTGCCGAGCGAGGCCGCGAGCTGCTCCAGGGACGGCGGCTCGCACATCCGCGCCTCGAGTACGTCCCTGGCCCGCTCGGCGTCGGAGGGGCCCGCGGCGGTGGCCCCGCGGGCGGGCAGCGGGGCCGCGTGCCGTTGCAGCATCCGCGCCACCACGCCCCGCAGCAGGGTGTCGGCGGCCAGCGGGTTGCCCGCCTCGGCGGCCCGGTGGACCTCGGTGATCATGCGCGCGGCCTGCGGATCGATGACCATGTCCGGGGTGAACCCGGGGGTGCCGCCCGGGGCCCCGGTCTCCGCGGCCACCTCCGCGATCAGTTCCCGCGTGGGGTACAGGGTGGCGTAGGCCCAGCCCTCGGGGACCCCGGCGCGCGCGGAGTGCGGGACCTCGGGGTTGATCAGGACCACGCTGCCGGGCCCCGCGCGCACCACTCCGCCCGGCAGCCCTATCTCCTCGACCCCGCCGGTGACGGCCGCGATGACGTACCCGTCGTGGGCGTGCCGCGGGAAGGTGTGGCGCACGTAGTGGGCGCGCAGCAGATCGAGGCCGGGCAGCTCGGCGTACTGCCAGTGCCGGGCCCACTCGCCGGTCCCGCGCGCGCCTCGTCCCGCACCCTCCGCCGCCGCCATCCCTCCATTCTGCGCCCCCGGCGCCGGGCGCGTTCGCGCAGGTCCGGGCCGTTGTCAGTGGCGGGGTGCACGATGGGGGCATGGCAGGCTCCGCGCTCGATTCGTTCTCCCCCGCGACCCGCTCCTGGTTCACGGGGGCCTTCCGTACGCCCACCGCCGCGCAGGAGGGCGCCTGGCGGGCCATCGGGCAGGGCTCGGACGTCCTCGTGGTGGCGCCCACCGGCTCCGGCAAGACCCTCGCCGCGTTCCTCGCCGCGCTGGACCGGCTGGCGGCCGTACCCCCGCCCGCCGAGCCGAAGAAGCGCTGCCGGGTGCTGTACGTATCGCCGCTGAAGGCCCTCGCGGTGGACGTCGAGCGCAATCTGCGCAGCCCGCTGACCGGCATCCGGCAGGAATCCCTGCGCCTGGGGCTGCCCGAGCCCGACATCCGGGTCGGGATCCGCTCCGGCGACACCCCGCCCGCCGAGCGCCGGGCGCTGGCGACGCGGCCGCCGGACATCCTCATCACCACCCCCGAGTCCCTGTTCCTGATGCTGACCTCGGCCGCCCGCGAGGCCCTGACGGGGATCGAGACGGTCATCCTCGACGAGGTGCACGCGGTGGCCGCGACCAAGCGCGGCGCCCATCTGGCCCTGTCCCTGGAGCGGCTCGACGAGCTGCTGCCCCGCCCGGCGCGCCGGATCGGGCTGTCGGCGACGGTGCGGCCGGTGGACGAGGTGGCCCGCTATCTGGCGCCGCGCGGCAAGGTGGAGATCGTCCAGCCGCCCTCCACCAAGGAGTTCGACCTGTCGGTGGTCGTCCCGGTCCAGGACATGGGCGAGTTGGGCGGCTCACCGGCCACCGAGGGCAAGGAGGGCGGGGACAAGCCGTCGATCTGGCCCCATGTGGAGGAGCGGATCGCGGACCTGGTGCAGGCCCACCGCTCGACGATCGTGTTCGCCAACTCGCGGCGGCTCGCGGAGCGGCTGTGCAACCGGCTCAACGAGATCGCGTACGAGCGGGCGATGGGCGAACCCCTGCCCTCGGGCGCTCCCCCCGCCGAGATCATGGCCCAGTCGGGCGCCGCGCAGGGCGCCCCGCCGCTGATGGCCCGCGCCCACCACGGTTCGGTGTCCAAGGAGCAGCGGGCGCTGGTCGAGGAGGACCTGAAGGCGGGGCGGCTGCCCGCCGTCGTCGCCACCTCCAGCCTCGAACTGGGCATCGACATGGGCGCGGTGGACCTGGTGGTGCAGGTGGAGTCGCCGCCGTCCGTGGCCTCGGGGCTCCAGCGCGTGGGCCGGGCCGGGCACCAGGTGGGCGCGGTCTCCACGGGCGTGGTGTTCCCCAAGTACCGCGGCGACCTGGTGCAGGCGGCGGTGGTCACCGAGCGGATGCGCAGCGGGTCCATCGAGTCCCTGCGGGTCCCGGCCAATCCGCTGGACGTGCTGGCGCAGCAGCTCGTCGCGATGACCTCCATGGACACCTGGCAGGTGGACGACCTGCTGGCCCTGGTGCGGCGCGCCGCGTCCTTCGCGGCGCTGCCCGAGTCGGCGTTCACCGCGGTGCTGGACATGCTGGCCGGGCGCTATCCGTCGGACGCGTTCGCGGAGCTGCGCCCGCGCGTGGTGTGGGACCGCGTGGCGGGTACGGTCACGGGCCGGCCGGGGGCCCAGCGCCTCGCGGTCACCTCGGGCGGCACGATCCCCGACCGCGGCCTGTTCGGCGTCTTCCTGGTGGGCTCGGACCCGAAGAAGGGCGGCGGCCGGGTCGGCGAGCTGGACGAGGAGATGGTCTACGAGTCCCGGGTGGGCGATGTGTTCACCCTGGGCACCACCTCGTGGCGGATCGAGGACATCACCCGGGACCGGGTGCTGGTCACCCCGGCGCCGGGCGTGCCCGGGCGGCTGCCGTTCTGGAAGGGCGACCAGCTGGGCCGCCCGCTGGAGCTGGGCCGCGCCGTGGGCGCGTTCGCCCGCGAGATCGGGGCCCTGTCCGAGGAGGACGGGCGGCTGCGGCTGCTGGCCGCCGGGCTGGACGCCTGGGCCGCGGAGAACGTCCTGACGTACCTGGCCGAGCAGCGCGAGGCGTGCGGTCACGTGCCGGACGACCGGACCATCGTGGTCGAGCGGTTCCGCGACGAGCTGGGCGACTGGCGGGTGGTGGTCCACTCCCCCTTCGGCGCCCAGGTGCACGCGCCGTGGGCGCTCGCGCTGGGCGCCCGCCTCGCCGAGCGGTACGGCATGGACGCGCAGGTCATGCATGCCGACGACGGGATCGTGCTGCGGCTGCCGGACGCCGACCTGCTGGGCCTGGGCGGGGAGCCGCTCGATCTGCTGGACCACGATCCGGCTCCGGCCGGAACCCCGGCCGCCTTCGATTTCGACGACGGGAAGGCCCCCCTCGGCGCGGCCGACGTCACCTTCGACCACGGCGAGATCCAGGGCATCGTCACCGAACAGGTGGGCGGGTCCGCGCTGTTCGCGTCCCGGTTCCGCGAGTGCGCGGCGCGCGCCCTGCTGCTGCCGCGCCGCAATCCGGGCAAGCGCACCCCGCTGTGGCAGCAGCGCCAGCGCGCTTCCCAACTGCTCCAGGTCGCCTCCGAGTTCGGTTCGTTCCCGATCGTCCTGGAGGCGGTGCGCGAATGCCTCCAGGACGTCTTCGACGTCCCGGGCCTGACCGAGCTGATGGGCGACATCGAGGCCCGCCGGGTCCGCCTGGTGGAGGTCACCACGACGGAGCCGTCCCCCTTCGCCCGGTCCCTGCTCTTCGGTTACGTCGCCCAGTTCCTCTACGAGGGGGACTCGCCGCTGGCCGAGCGCCGGGCGGCCGCCCTGTCCCTGGACTCCCGGCTGCTGGCCGAGCTGCTCGGCCAGGCGGAGCTGCGCGAGCTGCTGGACGCGGAGGTACTGGCCGAGCTGGAGCGGGAGTTGCAGTGGCTGACCCCGGACCGGCGGGCCCGGGACGCGGAGTCGGTGGCCGACCTGCTGCGGCTGCTGGGCCCGCTCACGGAGGCGGAGCTGGCCGACCGGGGCGCCGAAGCGGGCTGGGCGCGGGCCCTGGCGGAGGCGCGCCGGGTGATCGGGGTGCGGATCGGCGGCGCCGAGCACTGGGCCTCGATCGAGGACGCGGGGCGGCTGCGGGACGCGCTGGGGACGGCGCTCCCGGTGGGCGTGCCCGAGGCGTTCACCGAGCCGGTCAAGGACCCGCTCGGCGACCTCCTGGCTCGGTACGCCCGTACGCACGGCCCGTTCACCACGACGGCCGTCGCCGCCCGCTTCGGCCTGGGCACGGCCACCGCCGACGGGGCCCTGCAACGCCTCGCGGCGGCGGGCCGCGTGGTGCAGGGCGAGTTCCACCCCGCGGGCATCGGCCAGGAGTGGTGCGACGCGACCGTGCTGCGCAGGCTGCGCCGCCGCTCCCTGGCCGCGCTGCGCCAGGAGCTGGAGCCGGTCCCGCCGACCGCCCTGGCCACCTTCCTCCCGCAGTGGCAGCACCTGGGCGGCGCGCTGCGCGGCATCGACGGCCTGGCCCGGGCGGTGGAACAGCTCCAGGGCGCCCCGGTCCCGGCGTCGGCGCTGGAGCGGCTGATCCTGCCGTCGCGGGTCAGCGGCTTCACCCCGGCCCTGCTGGACGAGCTGACCACCAGCGGCGAGGTGGTCTGGGCGGGCGCCGGAGCGCTGCCCGGCAAGGACGGCTGGGTCTCCCTCTACCTCGCGGAGGCGGCCCCGCTGCTGCTCCCGCCTGCGCATCCGCTGGATCCGTCCCCGCTCCACCAGGGCGTCCTGGACGCCCTCTCCGGCGGGTACGGCCTGTTCTTCCGCCAGATCGCGGAGTCCGTGCGCCGGCAGCTGCCCGAGGCGAGCGACCTCCGGCTCTCCGAGGCCCTGTGGGACCTGGCGTGGTCGGGGCGGCTGACGAACGACACGCTGGGCCCGCTGCGCGCCCTGCTGGGCTCGGGCCGGACGGCGGGCGCGACCGCCCACCGGGCCCGGCGGACGGTGCCCCGCGGGCGGTACGGCACGCTCGGCGCGCAGGTCTCGCGGTCCGGGCCGCCGACGGTCGCGGGGCGCTGGTCGCTGCTGCCCGCCCGCGCGGCGGATCCGACCCACCGGGCGCACGCGCTGGCCCGGACCCTGCTGGACCGGCACGGGGTGGTGACCCGGGGCGCGGTCGCCGCGGAGGGCGTGGAGGGCGGTTTCAGCGCGGTCTACCGGATCCTGTCCGCCTTCGAGGACAGCGGGCAGGCCCGGCGCGGCTATGTGGTGGAGGGGCTGGGGGCGGCCCAGTTCGCGATGGACGGCGCGGTGGACCGGCTGCGGTCGGCCGAGCGCAATCCGCCCCCGCTGGCCGCGGTGGTGCTGGCGGCGGCCGATCCGGCCTCCGCGTACGGCGCGGCCCTGCCGTGGCCGGAGCCCCCGGCCGGGTCGTCCCACAAGCCGGGCCGCAAGGCCGGTTCCCTGGTGGTGCTGGTGGACGGGGAGCTGACGCTGTATCTGGAGCGGGGCGGCAAGACCCTGCTGGCCTGGCCTCCGGTGGACGACCCCCGGCTGACGGCGGCGACGGCGGTACTGGCTTCCGCCTGCCGGTCGGGGACCGTGGCGCCGCTGACGGTGGAGCGCATCAACGCGTCCCCGGCGCTGACTTCGGAGCTGGGCCCGGGTCTGGAGGCCGCGGGCTTCCACGCCACCCCGAGGGGGCTGCGACTGCGCCCGTAACCAAAGCGGAACGTCTGGTACCAGCTTGAGACGGTCTTGGGACGCGACCGGCGCAATCCCGCCCGCGCGGCCGATTACGATGCTCGCTGATCGTCAAATTGACGATGCACAGTCATGGGGGACCACAGTGAGCGTTTTCGGTACGCGTAGAACCATCCTTGCCACCACGGGAGTTGCGGTAGCCGCCGTCCTCGCCCTGAGCGGCTGCAAGAGCGGCAACGAGGAGACGGCCCCGGCGAAGACCGCCTCGCCCTCCACCCAGGCGTCCTCGTCCGCGGATCCCTACTCCAGCGGCGCGCCCAGCTCCTCCGCCTCCGCCGCCGCGAGCGCACCCGCCGCGGGCGGCGCCGCGGGCACGGCGAAGGCCGGCCAGCAGTTCAAGATCGGTGAGCAGGCACAGTTCCCGTTCACGTCCGGCAGCACCAAGGGCACCATCGCCCTCGCCGTCACGGCCATCGAGAAGGGCCAGCCGGAGGACCTCGCCCCGTTCAAGCTCGGCGACAAGGTGAAGGGGATGGTTCCGTACTACATCCGCTACCAGGTCAAGAACGTCGGCAGCACCGATCTGTCCTTCACCTCGGTCAACCACGTCAAGGGCCACCTCGGCGACGACAGCGAGGCCCAGGAGCTCATGGTCATCGGCAAGTTCGAGAAGTGCCCCAACGACTCGCTGCCCAAGGGCTTCGTCAACGGACAGACCGCTCCGGGCTGCGCCGTCGCGCTGGCCCCGGCCGGGGCGAAGGTCGCCTCGGCCGAGTACTGGGGCGACCCGTTCACCCTGGGCAAGGGCCTCATCTGGAAGTAGTACCGGTCCGGACATGACGCACGGCCGGGCGTAGCGATCACCACGAGCGACGCACGGCCGCGCGCGACGCACGGCGCGCCTTCGGGCAGGGGGCCACAATGGCCCCATGCCCGAAGGTGACAGCATCTGGCGCGCGGCCGCCCGTCTGCACGCCGCGCTGGCCGGCCGTGAACTGGTCCGCAGCGACCTGCGCGTCCCGCGCCTGGCCACCGTCGACCTCACCGGCCGCGCCACCCTCGAAGTCGTCCCGCGCGGCAAGCACCTCCTGCACCGCGTCGAGGACGGGCTCACCCTGCACAGCCACCTGCGCATGGACGGCGCCTGGAACGTCTTCGGCGCCGGCGCCCCCTGGCGGGGCGGTCCCGCGTACGAGATCCGGGCCGTCCTCGCCACCGCGGACCACACGGCCGTCGGCTACCGCCTGCCGGTACTGGAACTGCTCCGCACCGCTGACGAGCACCGCGTCGTCGGCCACCTCGGCCCCGACCTGCTGGGCCCGGACTGGGACCCCGAGCTCGCGGCCCGCAATCTGCTCGCCGACCCGGACCGCCCGCTCGGCGAGGCCCTGCTCGACCAGCGCAACCTCGCCGGGATCGGCAACATCTACAAGGCCGAGCTGTGCTTCCTGGCCCAGGTGACCCCCTGGACCCCGGTCGGCGCCCTCACCGACCCGGAGCGCACCGTCCCGCGGCTGGCCGCCGCCGCCCACCGCCTGCTGGACGCCAACAAGGACCGCCACCGCAACACCACCGGCAGCCTCCGGCGCGGCCAGGACCTCTTCGTGTACGGGCGCGCCCGCCGCCCCTGCCTGCGCTGCGGCACCCCGGTCCGCAAGGCGTCGCAGGACGACCGCCCCACCTACTGGTGCCCGCGCTGCCAATCCGGCCCCGTACGGTAGTTGACGCTCCGTCAGATTCGGTCGTACGGTCCCGGCATGTCCCTACCCAGCCCCGCACCCGCCGTCACCCCCGGCCCCGGCACCGGCCCCGGCACCGGCCCCGACGCCATACCCGTGCCCGCCCCGGCCGCCGCCGCGGCCCGCCCCGCGCCGCAGGCCGCCTACGACCTCACCGGCCGCACCGCTCTGATCACCGGAGCCGCCAGCGGCATCGGCCGCGCCACCGCCGTGCTCCTCGCCGAGGCGGGCGCCGCCGTGCGCTGCGTGGACCTCGACGCGACGGGGCTCGCCGAGACGGCCGCCCTCGTCGCCAAGGCCGGGGGCGTCGCCGGCGTCCACGTCCTGGATGTCACCGACCGCGCCGCCCTGAGGGCCGCGGTCGAGGCGGGGGGCCCGCCCGACATCACCGCGGCCGTGGCCGGGATCATGCACACCAGCACCGTGCTGGAGACCCGTGAGGAGGATCTCGACCGGGTGATGAGCGTGAACTTCAAGGGGATCCTCTTCACCTGCCAGGAGTCGGCCCGGGCCCTGATCGCGGCCGGCCGCCCCGGGTCGATCATCACCATGGCCTCCGGCGCCATGGACGCCGCCCAGCCCGGCCTGCTCTGCTACAGCGCGGCCAAGACCGCCGTCGTCCAGCTGACCAAGACCCTGGCGACCGAGGCGGGCCCGCACGGCATCCGGGTCAACGCGGTCGCGCCCGGGTGGATCCGTACCCCGATGACCGGCCGCCACGGCCCGGAGGTCCAGGAGCAGACGGAGGCCGCGATGATCCGGATGTCCCCGCTGCGCCGGGTCGGCGAGCCGCAGGACATCGCCCAGGCGGTGCTCTTCCTCGCCTCGGACGCCTCGTCGTTCATGACGGGTCAGATCCTGCGGCCGAACGGCGGCGTCGCGATGCCCTGGTAACGGCTCCGCGGCGGGCGCAGTGCACCGGCAGGAGCCCCAGCCCCCAGCCGCCCACGGTCACCGCCCCCTCGACCGGCCCGGCGGCCGCGGGCTCCAGCGCGAGCCGCAGCACCGCCCACCACCACAGCACGCCCAGCACCAGGGCCAGGGGTATGCGCAGGTTCCGTAACCACACGGCAGCCTCCCAGGGCCGGGACGGACTCGATCCATCCTCGCGCACCCCCCGCGCGCCCGCACCCAGAAGCCCGCACCCAGAAGCGGACCGCCCGCAACGGCCGGGAGCCCCGGCCGGCGCATCACACGCCGACCGGGGCTCCGGCCACACTCACGCTCAAAAAATCAAGCGGCGACGACATCCACCGCTTCCACGGGCGACTTGATGGTCACCCGCTCCGGCGGGCCACCCGTGACCGAGGCCACGGAGACCGAATTGAGCATCGCGCGCACCGGTGCCGGGACCGGTTCGCTTGCCGCGGCCGACTGCGCGAGCTCGGCGAGCGACAGTTCGTCGCTCACTTCGCGCATCAGCTCGGACATCCGTACGTCCAACGCGTCGCAGATCGCGGAGAGCAGCTCGGAGGATGCCTCCTTCTGCCCCCGCTCCACCTCGGAGAGATAGCCGAGCGAAACTCGGGCGGACGAGGAGACTTCGCGCAGAGTACGGCCCTGGCGCTGGCGCTGCCGACGCAGCACGTCACCCAGCAGGCGACGGAGCAGAATCATCGGTGGCTCCCTCCTCTGACCGTGTAGCCGTAACCTTCACGCCCCACCGTACCGCCTCGCGCGGCGGCCGTGCGGGGAGCGATGTCGTGTTCACTCAGGGCTGCAAACATCAAATCCCCCCGTTCCGTTCCGTGTCTTGCCTTCGCAGATTCTCGCGGAGTTCGCTCGAGAGAAGTTCGAGCACTGTCCGTACACTCTCTCTACGGATTTCCGCCCGGGAACCGTTCAACCGCAGCCGGGCCGATTTCCTGCCCGCAGGACCGTCGACGGCGATGAAAACCGTCCCCACCGGCTGCCCGTCCTGAGGCTCCGGACCGGCCACTCCGGTGGTCGCGATGCCCCACGAGGCGTCCAGCACGCGCCGCACTCCGGCCGCCATCTCCTGCGCGACCTGCGCGTTCACCGCGCCGTGCGCCGCGAGCAGCTCCGCGTCGACGCCGAGCACCCGGTGCTTGAGCTCCGTCGCGTACGCCGTGACCGAGCCGCGGAAGGCGCGCGAGGCGCCGGGGACCGCTGTCAGCTCGGCCGCGACCAGCCCGCCCGTGAGCGACTCCGCGACCGCGACCGTCTGGTCACTCTCCGCAAGCAGATTGAGGACGTACGCGGCCGTCCCGGCGGCGTCCGCCGCCGCTTCGCGGCCCTGCGGGGGCCCCGCCGGCCCCGTCGTCCCGTCCGTCACCTCGCGGCCCGCTCCGCCGCGATTCCCTGCCGGCGCAGCACGACGGCCTGGCGAATGTAGTCCAAACCGGTGACGACTGTGAGAAGTACGGCCACCGCCATGACCCAGAACCGGAGCGTGGCCAGCGGCCCGGTCAGCGCCAGCACGTACATGCCGACCGCCGTGCCCTGGGCGAGCGTCTTGAGCTTCCCGCCCCGGCTGGCGGGGATCACCCCGTAGCGGATCACCCAGAACCGGAGCAGGGTGATCCCCAGCTCCCGCCCCAGGATCACCCCGGTGACCCACCAGGGCAGGTCCCCGAGCCAGGACAGACACACCAAAGCCGACCCCATGATCGCCTTGTCGGCGATGGGGTCGGCGATCTTCCCGAAGTCGGTGACCAGGTTGTAGGTCCGGGCGAGGTGCCCGTCGAAAATGTCCGTGATCATGGCGACGGCGAACGCCGCCCACGCCAGCGCCCGCCAGACGGGGTCGTAACCCCCGTCGGCGAGCAGCAGCAGGACGAATCCCGGCACGAGCACGAGCCGGATCATCGTCAGGATGTTGGCGATGTTCCACAGGCTGGCCTGGTTGACCGCCGCGGCCCCGAGCTTCGCGCCGGGCGCGGGCCGACTGCCGGTCCCGCCCGCCGCGGGTGCCGGGACTCCGGTCATCCGGCCGCCTCCTCAAGATCTCCGAACAGGGCGCCCAGGGGCTCGGCCACCAGGTCCACACCCAGGGTGCCGACCACCTTTGCCGTGACGATACGCCCGGGGACCAGACCCGCGCCGTCCGTGAAGACGACCTGGCCGTCGGTCTCGGGCGCCTGGTGCGCGGCGCGCCCGTAGGCACCCGCGGCGTCGTCATCCTCGTCGTCGACCGCGACGACGGTCTCGACGAGTACCTCCAGGGTCTCCCCGATCCGCTCTTCGGCGCGCTGCGAGGTCAGCTCCTCCGCGAGCCGCTGCATGTGCGCGAGCCGCTCGGCGATGGTGTCCTCGTCCAGCTTGTTCTCGTAGGTGACGGCCTCGGTGCCGTCCTCGTCCGAGTAGCCGAAGACGCCGATGGCGTCGAGGCGGGCGTGGGTGAGGAAACGCTCCAGCTCGGCGAAGTCCGATTCCTTCTCGCCGGGGAAGCCGACGATGAAGTTGGACCGGACACCGGCGGTGGGCGCCTTGGTGCGGATGGTGTCGAGCAGCTCCAGGAACCGGTCGGTGTCACCGAAGCGGCGCATGGCGCGCAGCACGTCCGGGGCGGAGTGCTGGAAGGACAGGTCGAAGTACGGCACGACCTTGGGGGTCGAGGTGAGGACGTCGATCAGGCCGGGCCGCATCTCGGCGGGCTGGAGGTAGCTGACGCGGACGCGCTCGATGCCGTCCACCTCGGCCAGCTCGGGCAGCAGGGTCTCCAGCAGGCGGATGTCGCCGAGGTCCTTGCCGTACGAGGTGTTGTTCTCGGAGACCAGCATGATCTCCTTGACGCCCTGCTCCGCGAGCCAGCGCGTCTCGCCCAGCACGTCGCTGGGGCGGCGCGAGATGAAGGAGCCGCGGAAGGAAGGGATGGCGCAGAAGGAGCAGCGCCGGTCACAGCCGGAAGCGAGCTTCACGGAGGCGACGGGGCTGTTGCCCAGACGGCGGCGCAGGGGCGCGCGCGGCCCGGAGGCGGGCGCGAGCCCGTCCGGCAGGTCCGAGGGCGCCTCGGCCGGCTCCTCGGCGGGCGCCGACTGGGCGTGGCCCGGCAGGGCCACCTCGGTCTCCTGGCGCGCGGCCGGGCTGATCGGCAGCAGCTTGCGCCGGTCCCGCGGGGTGTGGGAGGCGTGGATGCCGCCGTTGAGGATCGTCTGGAGGCGGTCGGAGATGTCGGCGTAGTCGTCGAAACCGAGGACTCCGTCGGCTTCGGGGAGCGCTTCGGCAAGCTCCTTGCCGTAGCGCTCGGCCATACAGCCGACGGCGACGACGGCCTGGGTCTTGCCGTGATCCTTCAGATCATTGGCTTCCAGCAGGGCGTCTACGGAGTCCTTCTTGGCGGCTTCGACGAAACCACAGGTGTTGACGACGGCTACGTCCGCGTCTGCGGCGTCCTCGACGAGCTCCCAGCCATCCGCCGCCAAGCGGCCTGCGAGCTCCTCCGAGTCCACCTCGTTACGGGCGCAGCCAAGAGTGACAAGGGCGACGGTACGGCGTTCGGGCATGGACTCAAGACTACTTCGTCCCGGCACCGGCCCCCGCCCCCGTCCCGCGCCACGCCCCGACAGCAAGATCCCCGGGGTGCGGCGGGGCGCCCCGGGGTCTGCTGGAACAGTGGGTGAAGAAGGGTGAAACGGCCGGTCAGCCCGCCTGTGCGGCGCCCTGACGCTGATCGTCCTTGGTGTAGGTGAGACGTTCCACCTGCCCCGACTGGAAGTCGCCCTTGATCTCCTTGCCGTTCACGAAGAGCTGGACGGCCCCGGCGTCGCCGAGTACGAGATCGATGGACTGCTTGTCGGTGAAGGTCTTGGAGTCGCCCGGCTGGAGGGTTCCGTCGAAGAGCAGGCGACCACTGTGGTCCTTCGCGGAGATCCAGCTCTCGGCGGTGTTCGCCGTCAGGACGACCGTGACGACGTCCTTGGGGGCGGCCGCGATGGCACTGTCCGAGGGTTCCGGCTTGGGTGCCTGCGGGGCCTTCGGGGTGGGGGCGGCCGGCTTGGCGCCCGGCTGCTTGGGGGCGGGCTTCGGGGAGGCGGAACCTTCCGCCACCGGTCGCTTGGTGTCGTCGTCGCCGCCCTTGAGGGCGGTGAAGCCGACGAATCCGATCACGGCGACGATCGCCGCGACCATGGCGGCGGTCCAGTTGGGCCGCTGCCGCTCGGGACGGATCCGTTCGGCCTCGAACATGGGGGCGGCGGGGGTCGGCGCCGGGCGACCCCCGTGGGCGGCGTCGTAGCTCTCGACCAGGGGTTCGGGATCGAGGTGTACGGCGCGGGCGAGCGTACGGATGTGGCCGCGGGCGTAGACGTCGCCGCCGCAGCGCGTGAAGTCGTCCTGCTCGATCGCGTGCACGATCGGGATGCGCACGCGGGTGGTGGAGCTGACCTCGTCGACGGTGAGCCCGGCGGCGATCCGGGCCTGCTGGAGGGCCGTCCCGATGGACGGACCGGCGGCCGGCCGCTCGACGATCACGTCGATCACGTCGTCGGTCGAAGGCCGGTCATCTTCGGGGGACTTGGAGTTGCCGATGGACACGGGGGCGCCTTTCGAGCGTGTAGCCACCTGCTGGATGTCCAGTCTAGGGGGGTGACGAAAGGGTGGAGCAACCGGAGGGTCGTCTCCGTACGCCATCCGAATGGCATCGGAACTCCCGCGCCGGATCCGTGCGGAACCGGCGGGCGGGCGCACGGCGCCACCCCTTTCCTCAACTTGACGAGCGGCCGGGGGAAACGGTTGCCCCGGGATTCTTTACGGACCGGTCACGGTCCGGTCTCGCCCCGGATGACCGCGAGGACGCCGTCCAACTCGTCCGGTTTGACCATCACGTCACGCGCCTTGGAGCCCTCGCTGGGCCCGACGATGCCCCGCGACTCCATGAGGTCCATCAGCCGTCCGGCCTTGGCGAAGCCGACCCGGAGCTTGCGCTGGAGCATGGAGGTGGAGCCGAACTGCGTGGTGACGACCAGTTCGGCCGCCTGGCACAGCAGGTCGAGGTCGTCGCCGATCTCCTCGTCGATCTCCTTCTTCTGCTTCTGGCCGACCGTGACGTCCTCCCGGAAGACGGGAGCCATCTGGTCCTTGCAGTGCTGGACGATCCCCTGGATCTCCTCCTCGGTGACGAAGGCGCCCTGCAGCCGTACGGGCTTGTTCGCCCCCATCGGCAGGAACAGTCCGTCACCCTTTCCGATGAGCTTCTCGGCGCCCGGCTGGTCGAGGATGACCCGGCTGTCGGCGAGCGAGGAGGTGGCGAAGGCGAGCCGCGAGGGCACGTTCGCCTTGATCAGACCGGTGACCACGTCCACCGAGGGGCGCTGGGTGGCGAGCACCAGGTGGATTCCGGCCGCGCGCGCCAGCTGGGTGATGCGGACGATGGAGTCCTCGACGTCGCGCGGGGCGACCATCATCAGGTCGGCCAGCTCGTCGACGATCACCAGCAGGTACGGGTAGGGGCTCAGCTCCCGCTCGCTGCCCGGCGGCAATTTGATCTTGCCGTCGCGGATCGCCTTGTTGAAGTCGTCGATGTGCCGGTAGCCGAAGGCCGCCAGGTCGTCGTAGCGCAGGTCCATCTCGCGCACGACCCACTGGAGGGCCTCGGCGGCCCGCTTCGGGTTGGTGATGATCGGCGTGATCAGGTGCGGGATGCCCTCGTACGCCGTCAGCTCGACGCGCTTGGGGTCGACCAGCACCATCCGGACGTCCTCCGGGGTCGCCCGGACCATGACGGAGGTGATCAGGCAGTTGATGCAGGACGACTTTCCGGAACCGGTGGCTCCGGCGACCAGCACGTGCGGCATCTTCGCGAGGTTGGCCATCACGTAGCCGCCCTCGACGTCCTTGCCGAGCGCGACGAGCATCGGGTGGTCGTCCTCGGCCGCGTCCGCCAGGCGCAGCACGTCGCCGAGGTTCACCATCTCGCGGTCGGTGTTCGGGATCTCGATGCCGACCGCGGACTTGCCGGGGATCGGGCTGATGATCCGCACATCCGGCGAGGCCACGGCGTACGCGATGTTCTTGGCCAGGGCCGTGATCCGCTCGACCTTGACCGCCGGGCCCAGCTCCACCTCGTAGCGGGTGACCGTCGGGCCCCGGGTGAAACCGGTGACCTTCGCGTCGACCTTGAACTCCATGAAGACGTTCGTCAGCGAGGCGACCACCGCGTCGTTCGCGGCACTGCGGGTCTTGCCCGGGCCGCCCCGCTCCAGCAGGTCGAGCGAGGGCAGGGAGTAGGTGATGTCCCCGCGCAGCTGGAGCTGCTCGGCCCGCGGCGGCAGCTGCTGGGTCTGCGGCGGGGTCTTGGTCAGGTCGGGCACGCCGACCGGACCGACGGTCGGCGCCGCGGCCGGGACCGGCGGGACCGCGGGGGCGGCGGGAGCGGCGGGGACGGGCGGGGCGGCCGGCGCGGCCGCCTGCCCCTGCTCGCCGCGCTCCTCGCGGGCGGGCGGCACCGGGGCGGTGACCTCGGCGCCCTCGCGCGCGGGCGTCACCCCGTGGGTCAGGCCGGCGACGATCGGGGAGGGCGGCAGGCCGCCGTACACCGCGCCGTCCAGGGCGGCGGCCGCCGCCGCGGCGACGTCGACCGCGTCCATCTCCCGGTCCATCGCGGGGCGCGCCGGGGCCCGCCGGGGCCTGCGCCGCCGGGCGGCGAGCGCCTCCTCCTCCGCGGCGTCCGCCGGTCCGGCCGGGTCCGCGCCCGCGCCCTGCCGGTTGGCCCGCCACCGCTCGGGATCGTGGCGCTCGCCCTCCCGCCCGGCGTCCTCCGTGTCGTACTCGTTGGGCGCGATCACCCCGAGCCGGATCCCCAGCCGGCGCAGCCGCTGCGGGATGGCGTTGACGGGGGTGGCCGTGACCACGAGCAGCCCGAAGACGGTGAGGAGCACCAGCAGCGGCACGGCCAGCGGCGCGCCCATGGTGAAGATCAGGGGTTTGGAGGCGCCCCAGCCGATCAGGCCCCCCGCGTTCTGCATGGCGGTGGTGCCCTCGTCCCGGCCGGGCGCGCCGCAGGCGATGTGGACCAGCCCGAGGACCCCGATGGCCAGGGCGGTCAGCCCGACGCCGATCCGGCCGTTGGCGTCGCTCTGCTCGGGATGGCGGATGAAGCGCACGGCCATGACCCCGAGGAGGATCGGCACGAGCAGATCGAGCCGTCCGAAGGCACCGGTGATCAGCATGGTGACCAGATCGCCGACGGGACCGCTCAGGTTCGACCAGGTTCCGGCGGCGACGATCAGCGCGAGGGCGAGCAGGAGCAGTCCGACCCCGTCCTTGCGGTGGGCCGGGTCGAGGTTCTTCGCCCCGCGGCCCACCCCGCGGAAGACCGCGCCGACGGCGTGCGCGATGCCGAGCCACAGGGCGCGCACCAGGCGCACGACACCCCCGGTCGGGGACGGTGCGGGTTTGGGCGCCACCTTGCGGACCGGCGCGCGCTTGGCGGCCGCCGCCTTCTTCGCGGGCGGCCTGCCCGCGGGCTGCGCAGCCTTCTTCGCCGGCGCCGTCGTACGGCCGGAGCGGGCTTTCGCGGCACCCGCGGCGCTCTGGGAACCCTTGCCGGACGTACGTGAGGCCATGGCCCCGAGGTTACCGGTGCGCGCGCCGGTGGACACGCGTGCCCACCCCTTCACCCGTTCGTGTCGGCCTTCCGGTGCGTCATGTGACGTACGGCCAGAGCTGACGCGCCCTCAGCGACCGGCCCGCACACGGAGAACGGGCGGGCTGCTCGCCGCGGCCCGCCCGTCCCTTCCGCCGAGATCGCTCAGGCCTGCGCGGGCAGCATCGCCTGCCCGCCGCCGGTACCGGGCTCCAGCGCGTCCAGCGCCCGGCGCAGACCGGTCAGTTTCCGCTCCAGATGGGCCGCGGTGGCGACCACCGCGGGATCGGCCGCTTCCTCGCCGAGCTGCTTGGTGAGCGCTTCCGCCTGTTCCTCGACGGCCGCGAGCCGGGCGGACAGCTCGGCCAGCAGGCCCGCCGTCTCCTTGCCCTCGACGCCGCCGGACCCGCCGCCCTCCAGCTGGAGCCGCAGCAGCGAAGCCTGCTCCCGCAGCTGGCAGTTCTTCGTGTACAGCTCGACGAAGACCGAGACCTTCGCCCGCAGCACCCACGGGTCGAAGGGCTTGGAGATGTAGTCCACGGCTCCGGCGGCGTAGCCGCGGAACGTGTGGTGCGGACCGTGGTTGATCGCGGTGAGGAAGATGATCGGGATGTCCCGGGTCCGCTCCCGCCGCTTGATGTGCGCGGCCGTCTCGAAACCGTCCATCCCGGGCATCTGCACATCCAGCAGGATGACCGCGAAATCGTCTGTCAGCAGCGCCTTGAGCGCTTCCTCCCCCGACGACGCCCTGACCAGTGTCTGATCGAGCGCGGAGAGGATGGCCTCCAGCGCCAGCAGATTCTCCGGCCGGTCGTCGACCAGGAGGATCTTGGCCTTCTGCACCATGCCCTGTCCTCCTCGCCCCGGCAGGGGGCCTCCCCGGGTCCTGGCTCCAGCGCTCAGCCCGGGTCCCGCCCCAGCGGGCGGCTTCCGTGCGCCGTCCGTCCTTGTGCCGGTCATCGTAGCCCCAGTCCCGAGATCGCCACACCCTGTCACCAAGATGTCACTGTGCACGAAGCAGAAACGGTGTGGGGGAGCAGAAGGTTCCCCGTATACCGCCCTCCCACACCGATGTGGACACACTGAGTCAGCAATTGGTATCTCTTCGTTCCCCGGTCGATCACTTCGCGCGCATCCACTGCTCCATCACCGACAACAGGAAGTCGGGATCGACGGGCTTGGTGACATAGTCGGAAGCGCCCGAGTCGATCGCCTTCTCCCGGTCCCCCTTCATGGCCTTTGCCGTCAGCGCGATGATCGGCAGCCCCGCGAACTGCGGCATCCGCCGGATCGCCGAGGTCGTGGCGTACCCGTCCATCTCCGGCATCATGATGTCCATGAGCACGAGCGAGACGTCGTCGTGCTGCTCCAGCACCTCGATGCCCTCGCGCCCGTTCTCCGCGTAGAGCACGGCCAGCCCGTGCTGCTCCAGCACGCTCGTCAGCGCGAAGACGTTGCGCACGTCGTCGTCGACGATGAGCACCTTCTCGCCGTGGAAGTCGTACGTCCTCGGCACCACCGGGAGTTCGTCCTCCGGGCTGCCCCACTGGTCCTCGGTGCCCTGCGCGCCGTTCTGCGCCCCGAGCAGCCCGGGCCGCGCGCCCGAATCACCCATGGCCTTGCGGCGGCGCCGGAACAGCGCCGCGGCGCCGTGCCCCTGCCCCGCGCCGGACCCGGCCTGCGTCCCGGCCCCCGGCGGCAGCGCCGACACGGGCTGTACGGGCACGGCGGGCCCCGCCGGAGCCACCGGCGCCGCCGGCAGCGCGGGCATCACCGGAAGCGAGGAAGCCACCTCGGCGGCCCGCCGGTACAGGTCCCCGCGGCCACCGGCCGCGGGCTGCGCGTACCCCTGCGGCGGCAGCTCGCTCGGGTGCAGCGGCAGGTACAGGGTGAAGGTGGAACCGCGGCCCGGCTCACTGGCCGCGTGGACCTCGCCGCCCAGCAGCCGCGCGATCTCCCGGCTGATGGACAGCCCGAGCCCGGTGCCGCCGTACTTGCGGCTCGTCGTACCGTCCGCCTGCTTGAACGCCTCGAAGATCACCAGCATCTTGCTGGCCGCGATCCCGATCCCGGTGTCGGTCACCGAGAAGGCGATCAGGTCCGCGTCCGGCTCCCGTAGCGAGCCCGCCTCCAGCAACTGCTCCCGGATCGCCTGCGGCACGTCCGCCCCGGCGGGCCGGATCACCAGCTCCACCGCGCCGCCGTCGGTGAACTTCACCGCGTTCGACAGCAGGTTGCGCAGCACCTGCAACAGCCGCTGCTCGTCGGTGTGCAGGGTGGCCGGCAGCTCCGGCGAGACCCGCACCGAGAAGTCCAGGCCCTTCTCCGCCGTCAGCGGCCGGAAGGTGGCCTCCACGTAGTCCACCAGCTGCACCAGCGCGATCCGCGTCGGCGAGACGTCCATCTTGCCCGCCTCGACCTTCGACAGGTCCAGGATGTCGTTGATCAGCTGGAGCAGATCGGAACCCGCCCCGTGGATGGTCTCGGCGAACTCCACCTGCTTGGGCGAGAGGTTCTCGTCCGCGTTGTCCGCGAGCAGTTTGGCCAGGATCAGCAGCGAGTTGAGCGGGGTGCGCAGCTCGTGCGACATGTTCGCCAGGAACTCGGACTTGTAGCGCATCGAGACCGCGAGCTGCTCGGCGCGCTCCTCCAGGACCTGCCGGGCCTCTTCGATCTCGGTGTTCTTCACCTCGATGTCCCGGTTCTGCTGGGCCAGCAGCTCGGCCTTCTCCTCCAGTTCCGCGTTGGCGGCCTGGAGCGCCTTCTGCCGGTTCTCCAGCTCGTCGGAGCGCTCGCGCAGCTGCTCGGTCATCTCCTGCGACTGCTTGAGCAGCATCTCCGTCTTGGAGTTGACGCTGATCGTGTTGACGCTCGTACCGATCATCTCGGCGATCTGGCTGAGGAAGTCCTTCTGGATCTGCGTGAACGGCTGGAAGGACGCCAGCTCGATGACGCCGAGCAGATTCCCCTCGAACAGCACGGGCAGCACGATCACATGGGCGGGCGGTGCCTCGCCCAGCCCCGAGGAGATCTTCAGATAACCGGGCGGGGTGTTCTCGACCAGGATCGTCCGCTTCTCCTCGGCGACCGTCCCGATCAGCCCCTCCCCCGGCCGGAAGGAGGTCGGCATCGAGGTGCCCGCGTAGGCGTAACTGCCGCGCATGCGCAGCTCGTACGGGCCGTCCTGGCCGCCGTCGGCCGCGATCTCGGTGGCCGCGCCGGACGGCAGCGCCAGGAAGAACGCGCCGTGCTGCGCCGAGACCACCGGGGTCAGCTCGCTCATGATGAGCGAGGCGACGTCGTCCAGCTCGCGGCGGCCCTGCATGAGGGCCGAGATCCGGGCCAGATTGCCCTTCAGCCAGTCCTGCTCCTTGTTGGCCAAGGTGGTGTCGCGCAGGTTGGCGATCATCGTGTTGATGTTGTCCTGGAGGACCTGGATCTCGCCCGCCGCGTCCACGTCGATCTTGAGGTTCAGGTCGCCGCGGGTCACCGCGGTGGCCACGGCCGCGATGGCCCGCACCTGCCGGGTCAGGTTCCCGGCCATCTCGTTCACGGACTCGGTGAGGTCGCGCCAGGTGCCGTCGACGTCCCGGACCCGGGCCTGCCCGCCCAGGATCCCCTCGGTGCCCACCTCGCGGGCGACCCGGGTGACCTGGTCCGCGAAGGAGGACAGCTGGTCGACCATCGTGTTGATGGTGGTCTTCAGCTCCAGGATCTCACCGCGGGCGTCGATGTCGATCTTCTTGGTCATGTCGCCCTTGGCGATGGCGGTCGTGACCATGGCGATCTGCCGCACCTGACCGGTGAGGTTCGAGGCCATGAAGTTCACCGAATCGGTGAGGTCCTTCCAGGTCCCCGAGACCCCCGGCACGTGCGCCTGACCGCCGAGGCGGCCCTCCGTACCCACCTCACGGGCCACCCGGGTGACCTCGTCGGCGAACGACGACAGGGTCTTGACCATCGTGTTGACCGTGTCCGCGAGCTGCGCGACCTCGCCGCGCGCCTCGACCGTGACCTTCTTGGTCAGGTCACCGTTGGCGACCGCCGCCGAGACCTGCGAGATGTTGCGCACCTGCGAGGTCAGGTTGTTGGCCATCAGGTTGACGTTGTCGGTCAGGTCCTTCCAGATGCCGGTCACCCCGCGCACCCGGGCCTGCCCGCCGAGGATGCCCTCGGAGCCCACCTCCCGCGCCACCCGCGTCACCTGCTCGGCGAAGGAGGACAGCTGGTCGACCATCGTGTTGACGGTCGTCACCAGCTCCAGGATCTCGCCCTTGGCATCGACCGTGATCTTCTTCGACAGGTCGCCCATCGCGACCGCCGTGGTCACCTCGGCGATGTTGCGGACCTGCGAGGTCAGGTTGTTCGCCATGAAGTTGACCGACTGCGTGAGGTCCTTCCAGGTACCGGAGACCCCCTTCACCTCGGCCTGGCCGCCCAGGATGCCCTCGGTGCCCACTTCCCGCGCGACCCGGGTCACCTGCTCCGCGAAGTTCGAGAGCTGGTCGACCATGGTGTTGAGGGTGTTCTTGAGCTCCAGGATCTCGCCGCGCGCGTCCACGTCGATCTTCTGCGACAGGTCACCGCGCGCCACCGCCGTCGCGACCTGCGCGATGTTGCGGACCTGCGAGGTCAGGTTCCCGGCCATGCCGTTCACCGAATCCGTCAGATCCCGCCACACACCGGCCACGCCGGGCACCTGCGCCTGGCCGCCGAGGCGGCCCTCCGTCCCCACGTCCCGGGCGACCCGGGTCACCTGCTCGGCGAAGGCCGAGAGCTGGTCGACCATCGTGTTGATGGTGTTCTTGAGCTCGAGGATCTCGCCCCGCGCGTCCACGTCGATCTTCTGCGACAGGTCACCCCGCGCCACGGCCGTGGTCACCTGGGCGATCTGGCGCACCTGGGACGTCAGGTTCCCGGCCATGAAGTTGACCGAGTCGGTCAGCTCCTTCCAGGTACCGGAGACCCCCTCGACCCGTGCCTGACCGCCGAGGCGGCCCTCCGTACCCACGTCCCGCGCCATCCGCGTGACCTGGTCCGCGAAGGACGACAGCTGGTCCACCATCGTGTTCACGGTGTTCTTCAGCTGGAGCATCTCGCCGGAGACGTCCACGGTGACCTTCTGCGACAGGTCGCCGTTGGCCACGGCCGTCGTCACCTGGGCGATGTTGCGCACCTGGCCGGTCAGGTTGCGGAAGGCCGTGTTCACCGAGTCGGTGAGGTCCTTCCATGTGCCCGCCGCACCCGGCACCTGCGCCTGGCCCCCCAGCTCGCCCTCGACGCCGACCTCGCGGGCCACCCGCGTCACCTCGGAGCCGAAGGACTGGAGCTGGTCCACCATCGTGTTGACGGTGTTCTTCAGCTCCAGCATCTCGCCGGCCACGTTGACGGTGACCTTCTGCGACAGGTCGCCGTTGGCCACCGCCGTCGTCACCTGGGCGATGTCCCGCACCTGCGTGGTGAGGTTGCGGAAGACCGTGTTCACCGAGTCGGTGAGGTCCTTCCAGGTGCCCGCCGCACCCGGCACCTGCGCCTGCCCGCCGAGCAGGCCCTTCGCGCCGACTTCGCTCGCCACCCGGGTGACCTCGTCCGCGAAGGTCCGCAGCGTCTCGGTCATCTGGTTGATCGTTTCGGCCAGCTGCGCCACCTCGCCGCGCGCGCTGACCGTCACCTTCTGCGACAGGTCACCGCTGGCCACGGCCGTCGTGACCTGGGCGATCCCGCGCACCTGGGCGGTCAGGTTGCCCGCCATGGTGTTGACGGAATCCGTCAGGTCCTTCCACACGCCGGCGACCCCGGGCACCTTCGCCTGGCCGCCCAGCTCGCCCTCCGTACCCACCTCACGGGCGACGCGCGTCACCTCGGAGGAGAACGACGACAGCTGGTCCACCATCGTGTTCACGGTGTTCTTCAGCTGGAGCATCTCGCCGGCCACGTGCACGGTGACCTTGCGCGACAGATCGCCCTTGGCCACCGCCGTCGTGACGAGAGCGATGTCACGCACCTGGGCGGTGAGCCGGTACGCCATGGTGTTGACGGAGTCGGTCAGGTCCTTCCAGGAACCGGACATCCCGCGCACCTGGGCCTGGCCGCCGAGCTTGCCCTCGGTACCGACCTCCAGCGCCACCCGGGTCACCTCGTCGGTGAACGCCGACAGCTGGTCGACCAGGTTGTTGACCGTCCGGCCGATCTTGAGGAACTCCCCGCGCAGCGGGTGCCCCGCTCCCTCGGCCGCCTGCGTCCGCAGGTCCATCCGCTGGTCCAGATCACCGTCGGCGACCGCCGAGAGCACCCGGCCCACCTCGGAGACCGGCCGGGCCAGGTCGTCGACCAGCTGGTTGGAGGCGTCGATCGCGGCCGCCCAGGAGCCCTCACAGGCCCCCGTCTCCAGCCGCTCACTCAGCTTCCCCTCGCGCCCGACCATCCGCCGGACCCTCGAGAGCTCACCCGTCAGGTGGAGATTGCGGTCGGCGACCTCGTTGTAGACGGCGGCGATCTCCGCCATCACGCCGTCGCCGGACACCGTGAGCCGCTTGCGGAAGTTTCCGTCCCGCATCGACACCAGGGCCGTGAGCAGCCGGTTCAGCGCCGCCGTATCGACCTCGGTCGTGCTGCCCCGCCGGGACCGTCCGCCCTTCGCACGCGCACCTGTCCTGCGCGCTGCTACGCCAGACTCCACCGTGTCCCTCCCGAAAGGGTCGACCGCACCGCCGGGTCCTGACTCCACGCAACCCGGCTCTTCAAGCCTGCCCAGTGTTTCACCCCGTCCGAACCAGGCCATAACACTTCGGCACCTTCGCACAGGGTCCACACCCCGTGGGGGGAATACCGGACGACCGCACCGCACCGACCGCGAAGGTAAGTAACCTGGCACCCGATGTCCAACCGCGTCGGAGGAGACTTGTGATCACGGCACGGGCCGCTGCCAGCTTCGACCCCCTCGGGCGTTCGGTCGCCGCCGCCCGCGCGTTCGTCCGCGACGCCCTCCAGGGATGGGGCTTCGCCGACATCGTCGACGACGCGGTGGTGCTCACCAGCGAGCTGGTCACCAATGCCGTGGTGCACGCCGGAACCCGGGCCGAGGTCCTGTGCCTGCGCACCGAGGACGGCGTACGCGTCGAGGTCGCCGACCGGTATCCGGAGCGCGCCCTCCCGCTTGAATACCCGGGAGAGCGGCCCTACGCGGACCCGGACCGCGAGAGCGGCCGCGGCCTGATGCTGTGCGCCGCCCTCGCCACCCGCTGGGGCGTCGAATACACGGCCACCCACAAACACGTGTGGTTCCGCCTCGACCTCCCGGACCGTCCGGTCGGTACCCGCTCCGCCGGCCCCGTCGTCCCCGACCAGCTGCTGCCGCTCGCCGACAGCCGCGTCCGGGTCGCCGTCGTCCAGATCGACGCGGAGGACCGGGTCACCGCCTGGAACGAGGACGCCGAGCACATCTTCGGCCACCCCTCCGAGAAGGCCGTCGGCCGCCCCCTCGCCGAGCTGGCCGCCTGGCCCCAGACCCCCGGCACCGGAACCGGCATCGCCGAGGCCCTGCGCCTGTCCCGCTGGGAGGGCAGCTACGGCATCCGCGGCGCCGACGGCCGCGTGATCCCCGTCTACGCCTCCCACCTGCGCGTCCGTGACGCCCACGGCGAGCCGTCCATCGTCTGCCTCCTCGTCCACGACGACGAGCGGGCCTTGCTGCAGACCCCCGCCCGGATCCCCTCCGACGGCGGCATGCTCACCGAACCGCGCGCCGTCGACCCCTTCGAGATCTTCATCGGCTCCCCCGCCCCCGACGACCTCGACGGCCTGCTCCAGCGCACCGTGGAGCGCGCCCGCGACCTCCTCGACGCCGACTCCGCCTTCCTCCTGCTGGCCACCGACGACGAGACCGAGCTGGAGGTACGGGCCACCACCGGCCTGCCCTCCACCCGCCAGCGCTTCGCCCGCGTCCCCGTCGAGGCCGGCACCAACCGGTACGGCTCCGCCCGGATGCCCGCGGTCCACGACGACCTCGCCGCCGTCCCCGGCGCCGTCCCGTTGCTCGAAGCCACCGGCATGCGCTCCGCCGTCACCGTCCCCCTCAAGGTCGAGGGCCGCCTCACCGGCTCCCTCGGCATCGCCGCCGAAAGCCCGGGCCGCTACTCCAACGAGGACGCCCTGCGCCTCCAGTTCGCGGCCGACCGGATCGCCCTCGCCGTCGAGTCCGCGCGCCTCGGCGAGCTGGAACGCCTGCGCCGCGGCTCGCTCTCCTTCCTCGTCGAGGCCTCCGACCTGCTCGCGGGCACCCTCGACCGGGACCAGACCCTGGCGCTCATGGCCCAGATGACCGTCCCGACCCTGGCCACCTGGTGCGCCGTCTACACCATCGCCGACCAGTCCTCGGACCCGTTCCTCTCCTTCGTGCTGCACGAGGACGAGGAGCGCATCGACGACCTCAAGATCATGCTGGGCCGGGTCACCCCGCCCGACGCCCTCCCCGAGGCGGGCGCCTGCACCTGGCCCGAGGCCGCCGTCGCGGTCGGCGGCGAGACCGTCGTCCTGCCCCTGCGGGCCCGCAACCGGGTCATCGGCCTGCTCACCCTGGGCAAGCCCAGCGAGGAGCACTTCCGTCAGGAGATCCTCGAACTCGCCGAGGACCTCTCCCGCCGGGCCGCCCTCGCCCTCGACAACGCCCGGCTGTACTCCGAGCGCACCGCGATCAGCCGCTCGCTGCAGCGCAGCCTGCTGCCGCCCGGCTCCCCCGCCATCCCCGGCATGGAGGTCGAGGTCATCTACCGCGCCGCGGGCGAGGGCAACGAGGTGGGCGGCGACTTCTACGACGTCTTCCCGATCCGCGCCGGTGTGTACGGCTTCGCCATCGGCGACGTCTGCGGTACGGGCCCCGAGGCGGCGGCGGTCACCGGCCTCGCCCGGCACGCCCTGCGCCTGCTGGCCCGCGAGGGCCTCGGCGGCCCCGCCGTCCTGGAGCGCCTCAACGCGGCCATCCTCGACGAGGGCTCCCGCAGCCGCTTCCTCACCCTGCTCTACGGCGAACTCCACCCGCAGCCCGACGGCAGCGCCCTGATGAAGGTCGTGTGCGCGGGCCACCCGCTCCCGCTCCGGCTCCGCCCGAACGGCGAGGTGCTCCCGGCCGCGGAACCCCAGCCCCTGCTCGGCGTGATCGAGGACCTCGACCTCTACGAACAGACCCTCACCCTCGACGCCGGTGACGTCCTGCTCTGTGTCACGGACGGCGTGACCGAGCGCCGCGAGGGCACCCGGATGCTGGGCGACGACGGCCTCGCCGAAGTCCTCACCACCTGCACCGGCCTCACCGCGGGCGCGGTCGCCGCCCGCGTCCTGCGCGCGGTCGAGCGCTTCGCCGCGGAACCCGCCTCGGACGACATGGCCATCCTCGCCTTCCGCGTCCCCCACCCCCGCCCGGGCGACTGACGACGCCCGCCGAGGTCCGCTCCTCCCACGCGCTCACCTTTCGTCTCCGGCCCCGCAGCGGAAACCCTCGTGCGGCCCGGGGAGGCCTGCGCTAGCGTCGGCCGCTATGCCGATCTCACGCACGCGCCCCGAATTCACCGCGGACGAACGCACCCAGCTGGTGGGGTGGCTCGATCTCCAGCGCTCCATCATCCAGTGGAAGTGCGAGGGCGTCTCCGAGGAGGACGCGCACCGGTCCGTACTCCCCGCCTCGCCCCTGATGACCGTCGCGGGCATCGTCTCCCACCTGCGCTGGACCGAGCAGTGCTGGTTCGAGGTGCTCTTCCTGGACCACCCGGCGACCGGCCCGCAGTTCGTGGGCGAGGAGGACGCCGACTTCATGGTCGAGGGCACCCCGCTCGCGCAGCTCCTCGCCGAGTACGACGCCCAGTGCGCGGCCTCGAACGCCATCGTCGCGGCGCACTCCCTGGACGACACCGGCCGCAACACGGAGTTCAAGGCCGGCGCGGCCTCGCTGCGCTGGATGCTGATCCACATGATCGAGGAGACGGCCCGGCACGCGGGCCACCTGGACACGATCCGCGAACTCCTGGACGGCGAGGTCGGCTACTACTGAGGGCCGTGAACGCAAAAAAGGCCCCCGCCAATTGGCGGGGGCCTTTTTCTTGGAGCCCTTTAACGGAATCGAACCGTTGACCTTCTCCTTACCATGGAGACGCTCTACCGACTGAGCTAAAAGGGCGGGTTGTTCGGCGGCGTCCTACTCTCCCACAGGGTCCCCCCTGCAGTACCATCGGCGCTGAAAGGCTTAGCTTCCGGGTTCGAAATGTAACCGGGCGT
>NZ_JBEOXE010000028.1:0-30962 GCF_040296485.1 Streptomyces sp. NPDC002138
GCCGTCAAGGAGGAGACCGCATGACACCCGCCGAGCTGCGCGCCCTCTGCCTCGGATTCAACGCCGTGGCCGAGGAGTTCCCGTTCAACCCGGAGCCGCTCGGCGAGCGCGGGCCCGGCCCCCGCGGGGAGGGTTTCGCCGACCGCGGCCACGGCGGCCGCGCGCACCGCCGGATCCGGGTCGGTGAGATAGGGCAGCAGCGCCGCGAGCCCCGGCGCCTCCTCCGCCAGCGCGAGCAGTTCGAGGATCCGGGGCGAGCCCGGGCCCCGCCGCAGCGCGGGGGAGGCCGGTGCCGCGGGGGAGGCCGCGAGCGCGGGGGTCACCACCGGCGCCGTCCGCGGACCCGCCGTCGCGACGTCCCACGGGTGCACCTCGCCCAGGTGCCGGGAGGCCCCGCCCGCCGGGGCGAACTCCGCGACCGGCACCACGTACGGCTCGACCGGGCGCGCCGTGAACTCCATCGCCCCGCCGGGGGACTTGCGCAGGTCCAGGTGATAGAGCCAGTCCTCGTCGTCGCGCTCCGGATGGTCGAGCCGCTCGTGGTAGAGCCCCCAGCGGGACTCGGTGCGGGCCAGCGACGAGCGGGCCGCCATCTCCGCGCAGTCCCGGATGAACGACACCTCCGCGCACCGCATCAGCTCGTGCGCGGTGAGCGCGCCCATCTCCGCGATCTCCCCGGACATCCGGTCGAAGGCCTCCACCGCGAGCGAGAGCTTCGCGCCGGTCTTCGGCGGGGCCACGTAGTCGTTCACGAACCGCCGCAGCTTGTACTCGACCTGCGGCTGCGGCGGCCCGTCCGGGTGCCGCAGCGGCCGGTAGACCAGTTCGTGCGCGGCGGCCACCTGGTCCGTGGGGAGGGGGCCCTCGTACGCCGTGTACCGGGAGGCGTCCGCGCCCGCCAGGTCGCCGAAGACGAACGCGCCGATCATGTAGTTGTGCGGTACGGACGCCAGGTCCCCGGCCGCGTACAGCCGGTCCACCGTGGTGCGCGCGTGCGCGTCGACCCGGACGCCCGAGGCCGAGTGGCCGCCGCACAGGCCGATCTCCGAGATGTGCATCTCGATGTCGTGGGTGCGGTAGTCGTGCCCGCGGTTCGCGTGGAAGGTGCCGCGCGTGGGGCGTTCGGTGGTGTGCAGGATCGATTCGAGGGAGGCGACGGACTCCTCGGGGAGGTGGCTGAGCTTGAGGTACACCGGCCCCCGGTCGGAGGCCAGTTCGGCGGCGAACTCGGCCATCATCTGGCCCGACCAGTAGTCGGAGTCGACGAACCGCTCGCCGTGCCGGTTGACCTGGTAGCCGCCGAAGGGGTTGGCGACGTACGCGCACGCCGGCCCGTTGTAGTCCTTGATCAGCGGATTGATCTGGAAGCACTCGATCCCGGTCAGGGCGGCGCCCGCGTGGTAGGCCATGGCGTAGCCGTCGCCCGCGTTGGTCGGGTTCTCGTACGTGCCGTAGAGGTAGCCGGAGGCGGGCAGTCCGAGGCGTCCGCACGGGCCGGTCGCCAGGATCACGGCCCCGGCGCGCACGGTCACGAAGGCACCCGTGCGGGTGTGGAAGCCGGCCGCCCCGATCGCCCGGCCGTCCTCGGGCGAGGTGAGCACGCGCACCGGCATCACCCGGTTCTCGATCCGGATCAGCTCGCGCATCTCGCGCCGCCGCAGCTGCCGGTAGAGGACCTTCTTGACGTCCTTGCCCTCGGGCATCGGCAGCACGTAGGAGCCGGAGCGGTGCACCTGGCGCACCGCGTATTCGCCGTGCTCGTCCTTCTCGAACTTCACCCCGTACCGCTCCAGGCGCTGCACCATCGCGAAGCCGCGCGTGGCGGTCTGGCGCACCGTGGACTGGTCGACGATCCCGTCGTTGGCGCGGGTGATCTCGGCGACGTAGTCGTCGGGCTCGGCGCGGCCCGGCACGACGGCGTTGTTGACGCCGTCCATGCCCATGGCGAGGGCGCCGGAGTGCCGTACGTGCGCCTTCTCGAGCAGGAGCACGCGGGCGCCCCGCTCGGCGGCCGTCAGCGCCGCCATCGTCCCGGCGGTGCCGCCGCCGATGACGAGGACGTCGCAGGAGATCTCCTCGGCCGAGCCGATCGCGGGGATGTCCACGGTGCTGCCTTTCCGTTCGGTTCCGTTCATCGGGCGGTGCTGTCGGGGGCCGCCGGGTCCTCGCGCAGCGAGCGCAGGACCTCCTCGCGCAGGGCCTCGTGCGGGGCGTGGCCGGCCGCCGACCGGTCGCGCGGCCGCGGTACGCCGAGCACGCGCCCGGCGGCGAGCAGCGCGACCCGGTCGCCCAGGAAGAGGGCCTCGTCCACGTCGTGCGTGACGAAGACGACGGTCGCGCCGGTCCCGGCGAGCACCTCGACCAGCAGGTCCTGCATCTCGGCGCGGGTACGGGCGTCGAGCGCGCCGAAGGGTTCGTCCATCAGGACGGCGCGCGGGCCGCCCGCCAGGGCCCGGGCCAGCTGGACCCGCTGGCGCTGGCCGCCGGAGAGCTGGTGGGGGAGCTTGCCCGCGTGCTCGGCCAGGCCCACCCGGGCCAGCCAGTCCGCGGCCGTGGCGCGCCGCCGCGCCCGGGGCACGCGGCGGATCGCGAGCGGGAGTTCGACGTTCGCCCGCACGGTCCGCCAGGGCAGCAGGGCGTCGTCCTGAAAGACCAGCGCCCGGTCCGCGTCCGGGCGCAGCACGGGCCGGCCGTCCTGTTCCACGCTGCCCGCGAGCGGCGGGAGCAGCCCGGCGAGGGTCCGCAGCAGGGTGGACTTCCCGCAGCCGGAGGGGCCGACGACGGCCAGTACCTCGCCCGCCTCGACCTCCAGTTCCACTCCGTCGAGGACGACGCCCGGGCCCCGTCCGAGGCGTACGCCGCGCAGCGCGAAGCGGGCGCCCGGGACGCGTGCGCCGGGGGCCGCCTGCGCCTGCGCGGGGGTGGTCGTGGTGCTCATGCGGCCGTCACCTCTTTCGTCGCCGGTGCCTTCCGGGCGCGCGGGGGGCGAGCGGGCTCGGGGGCGCGCTCGGGGAGCCAGCGGGTCAGCCGCCGGCCCACCCGTTCGACGGCCGTCGAGGTCAGCCAGCCGAGGGCGCCGATCGTGGCCATGCCGACGAAGACGCCGGGATAGTCGACCACCGTGTAGTCCTGCCAGGTGCGGTAGCCGACCCCGTACTCGCCGGAGATCATCTCGGCGGAGATCACACAGATCCAGGACACCCCGATGCCCACCGACAGCCCGCCGAAGATTCCCGGCAGCGCGCCCGGCAGGACCACGGAGAACAGCACCCGCGCCCGGCCGCCGCCCAGGGTCAGGACGGCCTCCTCCCACACCGGGCTCAGCGCCCGGACCGCGTGCCGGGTGGAGACCAGGACCGGGAAGAAGGCGGCCGCGCAGGTGATGAAGACGATCCCCTGCTCGTTGGAGGGGAACAGCAGGATCGCCACCGGGACGAGCGCGATCGCGGGGATCGGGCGCAGCACCTCCAGCACCGGCCCCAGCAGGTCGGCGGCCACCTTCGAGCGGGCGGTGGCCGTGCCCACCGCCACCCCCAGCACCGCGGCGAGCACGAAGCCGGTGACGATCCGGCGCAGGCTGTCGGCGAGGTCCTGCCAGTACGGGCCGGTCGCCGCGCGCTCGGCGAACTTCGCGGCGACCTCGCCGACCGTCGGGAACTGCTCGAAGCGCAGCCACAGATGCACGTCCAGCGAGGTGAGCAGCTGCCAGGCCAGCAGTGCCGCCGCGAGGGAGGACAGCCGCAGCAGCCTGCGGCCCGCGCCGCTCATGCGGAGGACCCGGCGAGCCCCACGGCCTCCTCGTACGTCACCGTGCGCGCCCCGCCGCCGGAGTGCGCGGCGACGTACGCCGTGGCGCCCGCGGGGGTGACGAAGGCGCGCAGCTCGGCGCCCTCGGCCACCCACACGGCCTTGTCGGCGAACCAGGGGGTGCCGGTCACCGCGTCCGGGACGTAGGCGGCCCGCACCGAACCGCCCGCCGCGCGCGCCGCCTTGAGCAGGTCGCGCGGGGAGTCGTAGGCCGTGGTCCGGGGCTGCCCCTTGAGCCACAGCTCGGGGCGCGGGGCGGCCGGCGGCGGGTAGGCCGGGCCGCCGGCGGCCGCGATCCGCTTCAGCGGCTCGGGGTCCACGAAGGCGTCCACGTCGACCGCGGTGACCAGTTTGGCCGCCGCCAGCACCGGCACGTCCTGCTTGAGCGCGGCGATCAGCTCGGGCCGCAGCGCCGGGTCGAAGGTCGCGATGCCCTGGGCGCCGTTGTAGAGGTACACCACCTCCGCGGGCAGCCCGGTCTCCTTGGCCACCGTCTCGGCGGCGGCCACCGGCTGGTCGCGCAGGTAGGCGGTCGCCTTCTGCTGGGCGCGCAGGAAGTCGTCGAGGACGCCCGCCCGTTCGCTTGCGAACCTCTCCCGGACCGTGACGCCGTGGAAGGTCGCCAGGTTCAGTTCGGCCCCGTCGTACAGGGCCTTGGCGCGGCCCTCGAAGGCGAGCTGGCCCGGCCAGGCCACGAACTGCGACAGCGCGTCCACGCTGCCCGCCTGGAGCGCGGACGCGCCCACGCTGGGCTGCTGGTTGAGTTTCTGGATGCCCTTCTCGGGGTCGATCCCGGCGCGCTGCAGGGCCCGTACGAGCGTGCCGTCGGCGGCCGAGCCGACGCTCGTCGACACCTTCTTGCCGCGCAGGTCGCTCAGCGACTCCAGCTTCGAACCGGGGGCGGTGACGACGGTGTTGAGGCCGCCGCGCAGGTTGTAGCCGGTGACCGACACCAGGTGGGTGGGCTGTTTCAGCTCCTTGCCGCGGGCCGCGTTGATGAGCAGCGGGAAGTCGCCCATCGAACCGATGTCGATCTTCCCGGCGGTCATCTGGGCGGTGATGGGCGCGCCGGTCGCGTAGTCCTGCCAGTCGACCTTGTACGTCACCCCGTCCCGCTCGCCGCGGGCGGCCAGCTCCGCCTCGAAGTAGCCGAGGGAGCGCAGCAGGGTGCCGGCGGTGACGGTGTTGATGGTCTTGGACTGGTAGCCGACGGTCACGGTGACCGTCTTGGCGCCGTCCGCCCCGGCCGCGCCGCCGCCGCAGGCGGTGGCCATGGGCAGCGGGGCCAGCAGGAGGAGCGCGGGCGCGAGGGCTCTCGTACGCATCGGGGTCCGCGGGGTCCGCAGGGTCCACATGGGGGCAGGGCCTTTCACCGGAGCAGGTAGGGCATGTTGACGGTCACCGCGCCGGTGGGACAGCGGGCGGCGCACGGGCCGCAGTACCAGCACTCGTCGACGTGCATGTAGGCCTTGCCGTTGTCCTGGCGGATGGCGAGGGAGTCGAGCGGACACATGTCGACGCAGAGGGTGCAGCCGTCGATGCACAGGGACTCGTCGATGGTCACGGGCACGTCGCCGCGCTGGGGGGCCAGAGGCATGACTGTCTCCAGGAAGGAGTGGAGGGCGGGTTCGGGGGGTTGGGTCAGCGGTCGCGGGTCAGCGGTCGCGGCGCAGCAGGCCGCTCATGGTGATCCGGTCGCCGCGGAAGCGGATGAACTCCAGGTCGACGGGGCGTCCGTCGTCGAGGTGGGTGAGCCGCTCCAGCATCAGCACGGCGGCGCCGCGCGGGGCCTGCAGGACGGCGGCGGAGTGCGCGTCGGCGTTGACGGCCTCCAGGGTGACCTCGGCGTGCCCGAGCGGGCGGCCGGTCAGGGTCTCCAGCAGCCGGAAGACGTCGGTGTGCTCCAGGTCGCAGTCCAGGAGCCGGGCGCCGATGTCCATCGGGACGTAGGTGAGGTCGAGGGAGAGCGGCAGGCCGTCGAGCCGCCGCAGCCGCTCGATGTAGAGGACGTCGCCGTGTTCGGGGACGCGCAGGCGCTCCGCGACGGGCGCCGGGGCGGGTACGGGCCCCACCGCGCGGACCTCGTTGGTGACCGTGCCGTGGTCGTGCAGGGTCTCGGCCAGGCCCTGGAGGCGGTCGAGGCCGTGCGGGTACTTCGCGCAGACCACGACGGTGCCGACGCCGGGCTGGCGGGCCACGAGCCGCTCGCCGCGCAGCAGGTCGAGGGCTTGGCGGACGGTGTTGCGGCTGGCGCGGTAGTCGGCGGCGAGGGTGTCCTCCAGCGGGAGGACCCCGCCGGGGAAGTGGCCCGCGAGGACCTGGTGGCGGAGCAGGTCGGCGAGCTGCCGGGCGCGGTCCGCGCGCAGCCGTCGGCGGCGCGCGGCGGCGACCGGGACGGTGTGCTCACGGATGCGTTCGGCTGGCATGCGACGGAACATACCGACGGGCCCCGCGCGGTGGTGTTTCCGCAGTGTTGCGCCACCGGGCTGGGCCCGGAGCGCCGCTCTGACCTGGGCTTTCACCGGGGTGGCGGAAAGATCCGCCACCCCGGTGGGAGGTCGCGTCCCGGGGTGTGGACTAGCGGGCGTCCGCGATGCGGGCGGCGGCGATGGTGCCGGTGACCTCGCCGAGGCCGACCCTGGTGCCGTCGGGGCCGGGGGCCCAGGCGGTGAGGGTGACGGTGTCGCCGTCCTCCAGGAAGGTGCGCTTGCCGTCGGGCAGTTCGAGGGCGTCGCGGCCGTTCCAGGTCAGCTCCAGGAGCGAGCCTCGCTGGCCGGTCTCGGGGCCGCTGACGGTGCCCGAGCCGTAGACGTCGCCGGTGCGCAGGGAGGCGCCGTTGACGGTCATGTGGGCGAGCTGCTGGGCGGCCGTCCAGTACATCGAGGAGAACGGCGGGTGCGCGACCTCGTGGCCGTTGATCGAGACCGTGATGTGCAGGTCGAAGCCGCCCTGCTCGTCGGCTCCGGCGTCGCTGTCGTCGAGGTAGGGCAGCAGCGGGAAGTCGCGCGCCGGGGGCGCGACGCGGGCCGCGTCCAGGGCCTCCAGCGGGGTGACCCAGGCGGAGACGGAGGTCGCGAAGGACTTGCCGAGGAACGGGCCGAGCGGGACGTACTCCCAGGCCTGGATGTCGCGCGCCGACCAGTCGTTGAGCAGGAAGAGACCGAAGACGTGCTCGCGGAAGTCACCGAGGGGCACGGCCGTGCCCAGCTCGGAGGGGGTGCCGACGACGAAGCCGACCTCCGCCTCGATGTCGAGCTTGATGCTCGGGCCGAAGACGGGCGCGGGGTCCGCGGGCGCCTTGCGCTGGCCGCAGGGCCGCACGACGTCCGTGCCGGAGACGACGAGGGTGCCCGCGCGGCCGTGGTAACCGATGGGCAGGTGCTTCCAGTTGGGGGTGAGCGCGTCCCCGTCCGGCCGGAAGATCCGCCCCACATTGGTGGCGTGGTGCTCGCTCGCGTAGAAGTCGACGTAGTCCGCGACCTCGTACGGCAGGTGCATGGTGACGGCGTCGAGCGGCACCAGGTGGGGCTCGACGGCGGGGCGGTGGCCCGGGTCGGTGACCCACGCGGTGAGCGCGCGGCGCACGTCGTGCCAGGTGGTGCGGCCCGCCGCCAGCAGCGGGTTGAGGGTGGGCCGGCCGAGCAGGCCGGCGTACGGGGACCCGAGCGCGAGGGCGACGGCGCCGGCGTCCAGGACGTACGCGCCGATCCGCACGCCGATGCGCCGCCGGGGCTCCGCGTCCCCGCCCGTCTCCTCGGCGGTGGAGAACACGCCGTACGGGAGGTTGTGCGGCCCGAACGGGTCGCCCTCGGGAACGTCGAGGGGGCTCTGCAGGGGCATGGGATACTGCCTCGCTTTCCGGGCGGTCCGGGGGTGTCCCGGGTCTTGTTGACACGTTACGTGCCTGGTGGGGCCTGCGGGAGGCCGGATTGGGGCGCTATTTGTAGGACTTGTCCAACGAGGTCCGTATCCTTGAACCCGTGACTTCCGCCCCCCTTCGCGCCCTCCCGTATGCCCTGATCGCCACTGACCTGGACGGGACTCTGCTGCGCGCCGGTGACACGGTCTCCGCCCGCTCGTACGCGGCGCTCGCGACGGCGCGCGCGGCGGGCGCCCGGCACATCATCGTCACCGGGCGCCCCGTGCCGCAGGTCCGCCACGTCCTGGAGGACCTCGGCTACACGGGGCTCGCGGTGTGCGGGCAGGGCGCGCAGGTGTACGACGTGGCGGCCGGGCGCATGCTGTACTCCGTCCCCCTGGACCGGGAGCTGGCGGAGGTCGCGCTCGGCAAGATCGAGGCGGAGGTCGGCGAGGTGTTCGTGGCCGTCAACCGGGAGGGGGTGGACGCGGAGATGCTGATAGGGCCGGGCTACCGGATGTGGCACCCGCACCTGCCGACCGTCCGGGTGCCGCGCCGGGCGGACCTGTGGTCGGCCCCGATCAACAAGGTGCTGCTCCAGCACCCCGCGCTGGACGACGACGAACTGACCCGGATCGCGCGGGGCGTGGTCGGCGACCTCGTGAACGTCACGATGGCCGGGGAACACACGGTGGAACTCCAGCCGCCGGGCATCGACAAGGCGAGCGGCCTGGCCCGGGCGGCGGCCGTCCTCGGCCTGGACGCCTCGTCGACGATCGCCTTCGGTGACATGCCGAACGACATCCCCATGTTCACGTGGGCCGCGCACGGGGTGGCGATGGCGAACGCGCACCGCGAGCTGGTCGCGGTGGCGGACGAGGTGACCCTGTCGAACGAGGCGGACGGCATCGCGGTCGTCCTGGAACGCCTGTACGCGTAGCGAGGCCCGGGGGCAAAGTCAGCCCGCCCGGCTGGGTGTGGGCCCGGGCAAAGTCAGCCTGCCCGGCGTTTGAGGGCCCGCCGGAGGCGACGTGGTGTGGCGGCGACCGCTGGCCGTCCCCTCCGGGGGCGCCTCAATCGCCGGCGGGGCTGGGTGTGGGCCCGGGTGGGCCCGGGCAAAGTCAGCCTGCCCGGCGTTTGAGGGCCCGCCGGAGGCAGGGGGGCGGAGGCCCGTGAACCCGGATCAAGGGTCAGCCCGCCGTGCGGGGGAGGCGGCGGGTCCAGGTGCGGTGGAAGAGGACCTCGTCCCCCTCCCGGCACACGACCTCGTCCGACGTCAGGAAGCCGCCCTCGTCGCACGAGATCTCCGACCGGGTCTCCACCCTCGCGTCCCAGCCCCGCTCCGGCCGGTGCAGCCGGATCCGCCACTCCGAGAGCGTCCGGGCCGACAGCGGGTCGCCGTCCTCGATCTCGTACACCTCCCGCGCGTCCTCGCTGAACTCCAGCCCGTCCGGGTACACCCGAGTGCCCCCGTACCGGGGGTCCACCTCCAGGCGCCACAGCCCCCGCGCCACGTCCCGGACGAGCAGCCGCTCCGGACGCGGTTCGTCCAGCGTGGCGGGGTGGACCACGCCGAGCCCCTCGGACTGCTCCGGGGGTTCGAAGGTGATCTCCCGCCCCGCCCCGGCCCCCGGATCCCGCACCGGCAGGGTCAGCGCACTGCCCGCCGGCTCCAGCGTCCAGCCCGCCTGCGACCCGGCCCGCGGCCAGATCCACGGCCAGTACGCGGAGGACACCGCGAGCCGGATCCGGTGCCCGGGCGGAAAGGCGTGGCCGATCCCGTTCAGCTCGAAGGTGACGTCCTCGTACGCGCCCACCGGCCACGGCACCGCCTTGTCCCGCCCCCGCCGCGCCGACAGGTTCAGGGCCCCCCGGGTGACCAGCGTCGAGGACCCGTCGGGCGCCACGTCGCAGACCCGGGCCACCACCTGCCCGTACGGCACGTCCATCCGCAGCCGCAGGGTGACCCGCGGGCGGCCCAGGATCTCCAGCCGCTCGCCCGCGCCCACCGGGAATTCGAAGCAGGCCGACTTGGCGTCCTCCTCCCGCTGGTCCGGCGGCAGGTCGCCGTCGTTGCCGAAGGGGAAGAAGCGCCCCGCGTCCAGCCCGGTGTGCTGCGGCGACGCCACGAGCACGGGGCCGCCCTGGAGTCCGTACGAGACCGGCGCGACCGCGGGGGAGGGCCAGGCGGCGTCACCGACCCAGCGGCCCTCCAGCCGTTCGTAGACGGTCGCCGGAGGGTGCGACTCGCTGATCCAGGAGCGCAGCAGCGGCTCGTCCATGACCCCGTTGTCCACGCCCTTGAGCCAGTGGTCCCACCACCGCAGCGTCTCCTGGAGGAAGCCGATCGCCGGGCCGGGCGGCAGGCCGCGGTCGGGGTACTGGTGGGACCAGGGGCCGATCAGGCCGCGCACCCGGTCGGCCGGCAGGTGCTCGACCAGCCGCAGGACGGTGTCCCGGTAGGGGTCGTGCCAGCCGCCGACGGCGAGCACGGCCGCGCCGATCGCGGCGTAGTCCTCGCAGACGCTGCCGTGCTTCCAGTAGCCGTCGCGGGTCTGGTGCGCGAGCCAGGTGTGGACGAGCGGTTCGACGGCCTCCAGCCGCTCCAGCCACTGCTCCTTCCAGCCGTCGCCCGCGTACAGCGGGTCCGGCGGCCGGGCGGTGAAGGCGAGCATGGTGGCGGCCCAGGCGTGCATGTCGACGGCGAGGACGGAACCGCCCATGTAGTGGACGTCGTTGTCGTAGCGGTCGTCGGTCGAGCAGACGGTGACGACCGCCTTGAGCGGCTCGGGCGCGAGGGCGGCGATCTGCAGGGAGTTGAAACCGCCCCAGGAGATGCCGAACATGCCGACGGAGCCGGTGCACCACGGCTGCGCGGCCAGCCACTCCACGACGGCGACGCCGTCGGCCAGTTCCCGGGCGTCGTACTCGTCGCCGGGCCGCCCGCCGCTGTTGCCGTGGCCGCGCACGTCGACCCGTACCGAGGCGTAGCCGTGCCCGGCGTACCAGGGGTGGCGCTGGTGGTCGCGGGGCGCGGTCCAGTCGCTGAGCCGGTACGGGAGGTACTCCAGCAGGGCCGGAACGGGCTCCTCCGTCACCGGCCGCCAGATGCGGGCGTACAGCTCCACTCCGTCGGGGAGCGGAATCCGGACATCCTCATGGGTGGTCCCGTACGGGAAGTCGGTGCGGATGATCATGCGCGGCCTCAGCCCCTCGCCATGCTCGTGGACCGGCGGGCGGTCGGTGGACGGGTGCTCAGTGGACGGGGTGCATCGTGCGCCGCAGCCACGGCGCGAGGGCGATCACGGCCAGGCCGGCGGCCACCGCGATCGCGCCGTTGACGCCGAAGTACGCGGGGACGGAGACCTTGCCGTAGACCTTGACCACCTGGGCCTGGATGCCGTTGGCGAGGGCCAGCGAGAGGAACCACAGGGCCATGGTCTGGCTGGCGTAGGCCTTCGGGGCGAGTTTGGTGGTGGCCGACATGCCGGAGGTCTCCAGCAGGACGTCGCCGAGGCCGAGCAGGAGGTAGGAGCCGACGATCCACCAGGCGGCCATCGTGAAGGTGTCGTCGCCGCCGTGCCCGGAGGTCGGGATGGCCATCAGCAGGAAGGACAGGCCGCCCAGGATCACCCCGATCGCGATCTTGTTGGAGGAGTGCGGCTGGCGGCGGCCCATCCGGACCCAGAGGGCCGCGACGACCGGGGCCAGCGCCACCTCGAACGCGCCGAGCGCGGAGGCGTACCAGCTCGCGGGGAAGTGGAAGCCGAGGATCGAGGTCCGGGCGTTCGTCGAGGCCAGCAGCATCATCGTCGAGTACGCCTGGAACAGGATGAAGTTGAAGGCGACGGAGGCGAGGAAGAGCACCACGTACGGGCGCAGCCGGCCGCGCTCCTCGGCGCTCACCCGGGGGCTGCGGAACATGACGGCGAAGTAGACGACCGGGGCGATCACCGAGATCAGGGTGAGCAGGTCGACGAACCGGCCCATGGTGAGCCATCCGAGGCCGGCCAGCAGGGTGGCGAGCAGGGCGACGGCCACCAGTCCGACCGCGATCGTCCACACGGCGCGGCGCATCGCGGCGGGGGCGAGGGCGTACTCGGCGGAGTGCTTTCGTCCGGCCAGATGGCGGCGTCCGAGGACGTACTGGATCAGGCCCGCCGTCATGCCGATGGCGGCGGCGGAGAAGCCCCAGTGCCAGCCCTCGTGCTCGCCGAGCCAGCCGGTGATGAGGGGACCGGCGAACGCGCCGATGTTGATCCCCATGTAGTAGAGGGCGAAACCGGCGTCGCGGCGCTGGTCGTCGGTGCGGTAGAGCTTGCCGACCATGCTGGCCACGTTGGGCTTGAGGAGCCCGGTGCCCGCGCTGATCAGGCCGAGGCCCGCCCAGGTCATGGCGGCGGTCGGCACGGCCATCGCGTAGTGGCCGCAGGCGATCAGGACGCCGCCCCACAGGACGGCGCGGTAGGCACCGAGGATCCGGTCGGCGAGCCAGCCGCCGGCGACGGAGACGAGGTAGACCATGGTTCCGTAGGCGGCCGACACGGACGCGGCGGTTCCCGGGTTCATTCCGAGGCCGCCGTTGACTACGGTGTCCGCGAAGTAGAGAACCAGGATGGCCTGCATGCCCAGGAACGAGAAGCGCTCCCAGACCTCCAGTCCGGAGAGCGTCGCCAGGCCCCTGGGATGACCGAGGAAGGCGTGGTCGTCGTCGGGCGGCGGCTGGTCGGCCTCCGGGCCCGCCGGTTCGTCTCTCACGGGTGCTGTTCTGGACAAAACGCATTCTCCGGTCGTATCGGCTCCTCAAGAACATACCGGGGTGGTTCGGGCGGTGCGCGGGTGGCGACCCGGCGGGCGCTCTCGGTGATCGAAAACAGACCGGATACGCTGGCTTGAGTGATGGCAGCGACACATCGACAATCCAGGTGATCGTCACCGTGATCGTCAGCAGACAGGAGTACCCCTCGTGACCGTCGTCGGGCCGTTCGGACTGAGCGTGCGGGACCAGGCTCTTGAGAGCGATGTCCAGGCCGGACTGGCCGCAGTCGAGGCGGGTCTGCTGGAGGCGACCAAGAGTGAAGTCCCTTTCATCACCGAGGCCGCACAGCATCTGGTGAGAGCCGGCGGCAAGCGGTTCCGGCCGCTGCTGGTGATGCTCGCGTCCCGCTTCGGCGATCCCTACGCGCCCGGCATCGTGCCGTCCGCGGTGGTCGTCGAGCTGACGCATCTCGCCACGCTCTACCACGACGACGTCATGGACGAGGCGGACGTCCGGCGCGGGGTGGACAGCGCGAACACCCGCTGGGGCAACTCCGTGGCCGTCCTGACGGGTGACTTCCTGTTCGCCCGCGCCTCGCACATCCTGGCCGACCTCGGACCCGAGGCCGTCCGGATCCAGGCCGAGGCCTTCGAGCGGCTGGTGACGGGTCAGATCCTGGAGACGGCAGGCCCGCGCGACGGCCGCGACCCCGTCGCCCACTACCTCGACGTCATCGCGGGCAAGACCGGCTCGCTGATCGCCGTCTCCGGCCGTTTCGGCGCGCTGATGTCCGGCGCCGACGAGTCGGTCGTCGACATCCTCACGCAGTACGGCGAGCGCCTCGGCACCGCCTTCCAGCTCGCCGACGACGTCCTGGACATCGCCTCCGACTCGCACGAGTCCGGCAAGACGCCGGGTACGGACCTGCGGGAGGGCATCCCGACGCTGCCCGTGCTCCTGCTGCGCGAGATGGCGGCCCGGGACGGGCGCGAGGACGACCTGGAGCTCGTACGCCTCCTGGACGGCGACCTGACCGACGACGCCCGGCACGCCGAGGTGCTGTCCCGGCTGCGGGTGCACCCCGCGCTGGAGCAGGCGCGGCGCGACACCATCCGCTACGCCGAGGACGCGCGGGCCACGCTGGCCCCGCTGCCCGAGTGCTTCGCGAAGTCGGCCCTGGAAGAGCTGTGCGACGCGGTGGTGCACCGGGCCGGATAGGTCCTTCGGCAGAGACGAGGCCCTCCGACCCCCTACGGGATGGGGACGGGGGGCCTTCGTCGTGTCATCCCTCGGGCGTACACGGAGTTGGCTCCGAGGAGTGATGCCGCGAGGGGCCTCGGTTTGGTCAGATAGAGGCACATCCCCACCAGATCGGGTGAGAGTGGCGGCGCGGGGTGGACGTGGACAAGCCGGGATGGGTAGGTCGCCGCCTACACACAGAGGTAGGGCAGAGACATGGCAGCGAACGTAAAGACGACTTCCCGCAAGGCCTCGCGGTACGCGGTACCGGTGGTGGTCGTGGGAGTGGCCGTGGCGACCGTCGGACTGGTTCCGGCCTTCGCCAACGCGAGCGGACCGGACCTTCCGAAGGTGACGGCGCAGCAGCTCATCGAGAAGATCGCCGCGTCGGACACGCAGCAGCTGTCCGGCACCGCGAAGATCAGCGTCGACCTCGGCCTGCCGAGCATGGCGACGAACCTGCTGAACCGCGGGGGCATCTCCGGCGGCTCGGCGGACCCGCAGGACAAGCTCGCGCAGCTCGCGGCGGGCACGCACACCTTCAAGGTCGCGGCCGACGGCCCGGACCGCCAGCGGCTCACCTTCCTGGACGGCAAGGACGAGTACAGCCTCATCCACAACGGTGACGAGGCCTGGGGCTACGACAGCAAGTCCAACGAGGCCTTCCACGAGAAGAACGCGGGCGCCAGGGCGGGGGAGAAGGGCAAGGAGCACAAGACGGCCGACCGGCTCGGCTCCTCGCCCGCCCAGCTCGCCGAGGAGGCCCTCAAGGCCGCCGGCACCACCACCGACGTCAGCGTGGGCGACACGGCCCAGGTGGCCGGGCGCGACGCCTACCAGCTGGTGCTCAAGCCGAAGGCGTCCGGCTCCACGATCGGGTCCGTCCAGATCGCCGTGGACGCCAAGAACGGCGTGCCGCTGCGCTTCCAGGTGCTCTCCAGCAAGGGCGGCAAGCCGATCCTGGACGCCGGCTTCAACAAGATCGACTTCGCCAAGCCCGCCGCCGACACCTTCACCTTCACCCCGCCCAAGGGCGCCAAGGTGCGCGAGGGCTCGGACGCCTCGCACGGGGACAAGGCACAGCGCCGCATGGACTCCCTCCCGATCCCCGGGCTGGACGGTCTGACGGGCGCGGGCGGAGCGGGCAAGGGTGAGACGACGGTGCTCGGTGAGGGCTGGGCCTCGGTCGCCCGGATCGACTCGGGCTCGGGCAAGGGCCTCAAGGACTTCGAGGGCAAGGCGAACGAGAAGGGCGCCCCCAAGGAGGCCAAGCAGTTCCTCGACAGCCTCGGTGACAAGGTCACCGGGAAGTTCGGCTCCGGCCGGGTCTTCTCGACCCGCGTGGTCAACGCGCTGATCACCGACGACGGCAAGGTCTATGTCGGCGCGGTCGACAAGGACACCCTCGTGAAGACGGCCAACGCCGGGAAGTAGTCCGGTGGGCCGCCGCGAGCGGACACAGGTGTGACGAGGGTGGCCCGGGACATGTGTCCCGGGCCACCCTTCCCGCGTAACCCTCCTCCGTACAGCGGGCCCGCTGTACGGTGATGGACATGTCGAGACACGTCACCATCCGCCTGGAGGAAGAATTCCACGAGCGCCTCAAAGCGCGCGCGGCGGCACTGGGGACGACGGTCACCGCGCTGATCACCGAGGTCACCGAACGCGAACTGGACGAGGACCGCGAGAACTTCCTCTCCGGAATCGAGGAGTTCGCGGACCACTGGGGCTACTTCCAGGAGCGGTTCGGCCATTGAAGATCACCATGGAGTGGGCCTGGACCGCTCTGGCCCACCATCTCCCGTCCGATCCCGCCGTCTGGGACCCCTCCGGGGTGGCCGCCGCGGTGGCCCGCCACCAGAACGACCTGGTGCTGGTCCCGGAGCAGCCCGCCCCCGACACCGCCTGGCGGGCCGCCGCGTTCCTGCACACCCTCGCGGTGTGCCCGGCGCTGGAGTCCCCGATGAACGAGTTCTACGCGGCGGCGGCCACCCGCTCGTACCTGCGGGTGGCCGGAGCCAAGCAGCTGCCCTCGCCCGAGGCGCTCGGTGACCTGGTGGAAGCCGCGAAAATGGGTCACGCCGACATCGCCGCGGTCGCCGAGGAGCTACGCGCCCGGATACAGGATCCGGTCCCGGAATCACTGCGGGCGCACCCCGAGGGCGCGTAGCGCCACCGGTCTCAGAAGGTGATCTTCCAGCTGTTGATGTAGCCCACGTCCTGCGCGGCCACGTCCTTCACCTGGAGCTTCCAGACGCCGTTGGCGACCTCGCTCGACGCGTTCACCGTGTACGAGGCGATGACGTTGTCGGCCGAGTCCGAGCTCGAGTTCTTCAGCCGGTACGCCGTGCCGTCCGGGGCGATCAGGTCGATCTGGAGGTCGCCGCGGTAGGTGTGGACGATGTTCACGTCCACCTTCGTGGTGGCCGGGGCATTGCCCGTGACACCCGAGACGGTGATCGGCGAACTGACCCCGGCGGCGGGGGAGTCCGGGATGTTGATGTCCGTCGTGTTCTCGAAGGACCGGCCGGGCGGAACCGTGGCGGCCGCGCCCAGGGTCCAGACCGCGTAGGCGATCGCGTCGCTGTTCTTGTCCAGGGCGGCGTCGTCGAGGTTCGCCGAGGTGTCGCACGACCGGTGGTAGCAGGCGTCGAACGCCTTGCCCGAGGTGCCGCCCCACTTCTGGGCCTGCGCGGCGGTCTTGATGTAGTCGGCGCCGCTGAAGAGGCCGCCGACCGGGATGCCCGCGTTCTTGAACGGGGCGTGGTCGGAGCGGCCGTCACCCTCGGTCTCGATCTCGGTGGGGATGCCGACGCCCGCGAAGTACGTCTTGAAGGTCTGCTCGATCGTGGCGTCGTCGTCGTAGACGAAGTAGCCCGGGTTCGGGGAGCCGACCATGTCGAAGTTCAGGTAGCCCGAGATCTTCGACTTCTCGGCGCTCGGCAGGTTGTTGACGTAGTACGTCGACCCGACCATGCCCAGCTCCTCCGCGCCCCACCAGCCGAAGCGCAGGTGCTTGGTGGACTGGAGGCCGGCCCGGGAGACGGCGAGGGCGGTTTCGAGGATGGCGGCCGAGCCGGATCCGTTGTCGTTGATGCCGGGACCCGCGTTCACCGAGTCCAGGTGCGAGCCGGACATCAGCACCGAATTCGGGTCGCCGCCGGGCCAGTCGGCGATCAGGTTGTAGCCGGTGGCGCCGCTGGAGGTGAAGGTCTGGAGGGTGGTGGTGTAACCGGCCGCGTCCAGCTTGGCCTTCACGTAGTCGATCGAGGCCTTGTATCCGGCCTTGCCGTGCGCGCGGTTGCCGCCGTTGGCGGTGGCGATCGACTGCAGCTGGGTCAGGTGCGCCTTGACGTTGGCTATGGGGATGTCGGGCGGCGTCGGCGCGGCCGTGGCCGCGGCGGGCGAGGCCGGCGCCGCGGGGGCCGTGGGGGAGGCCAGCGCCGCGGGGGCGGTGGAGGCGAACAGACCGGCCACCGCTATCGCGGTGACGGCGGCCAGGCGCCGGGAGACGGACAGGCTCATGTGGGGGCTCCGGGATTCCGCGGGGATATGACGGAACGTGCGGGGATAGAGCAGGTGAGCATTCGTGCGTCAGTGCGAGCCTGATGTTCAGCGAGAGTATGACTGCCCGTCAAGGTCACAATCCGGTCAGTAGGGTTCGGAAAACGGACGATCCCCGGTACGGATGTTCCGTACCGGGGACCGTGAGGCGGATGATGCGCGGCTACGCCGGCTCGCGCGCCGGGGTGACGGGGCTGACGGGGGCGGCGGGGACCTCGGCGGTGGCGCCCGCCCCGGGGGCGGCGGCGGCCGCGGTCGCCGCGGTCGCCGCGAGGGCCGTGCGGGAGAGCCGGGCGTTGCGCAGCGCGTCGCCGGTGAGCAGCGCGAGCGCGGCCCAGACCAGGGCGAAACCGGCCCACCGCTCGGGCGGCATGGCCTCGTGGAAGTAGACGACGCCGAGGCCGAACTGGAAGACCGGGGCCAGGTACTGCAGCAGCCCGAGGGTGGAGAGCGGGACCCGGATGGCGGCGGCGCCGAAGCAGACCAGCGGGATCGCGGTGACCAGGCCGGTCGCCGCGAGCAGGCCCGCGTGCCCGGCGCCGTGGCCGGTGAAGGTGGACTGGCCCTGGGCCGCCAGCCACAGCAGGTAGCCGAGGGCGGGCGGGAAGAGCAGCGCGGTCTCGGCGGCCAGCGAATCCAGGCCGTGCAGGTTGATCTTCTTCTTGAGCAGGCCGTAGGTCGCGAAGGAGAAGGCCAGCACCAGGGAGATCCAGGGCGGCCGCCCGTATCCGACGGCCAGCACCACGACGGCCGCGACGCCGATGGCGACCGCCGCCCACTGGGCGCGGCGCAGCCGCTCACCGAGGACGAAGACGCCGATGGCGATGGTGACCAGTGGGTTGATGAAGTAGCCGAGGCTGGCCTCGACGACCCGGCCGTTGTTGACGGCCCAGATGTACAGGCCCCAGTTGACCGAGATCACGGCGGCCGCGAGCGCGGTCAGCCCGAGCTTGCGCGGCTGGCCGAGCAGGGTGCGTATCCACCCCCAGCGGCGCGCCACCACCAGCGCGACACCGACCGCGGCCAGTGACCAGACCATGCGGTGGGCGAGGATCTCGACCGCGCCCGACGGCTTGAGCAGCGGCCAGAAGAGGGGGACCAGCCCCCACATTCCGTATGCGCCGAATCCGTAGAGCAAACCCGTGCGCTGCTCGTTTTCCGCCTTCACGGGCCCTCCTGGGTCTACTTCAAGCCAACTTCACGAAGGTAGCGCCGCGCGGCTCGGATGTCATGCCCATTGACAGGTGACAGTCATGACACCCCGGTCGGCTCCCTCATGCCTCCGCCGCGCCTCCGTCGTCGGCCCGCCGTGCCTCAGGCCAGGGAGGCGGCGATCGCCGAGGCGATCGGGGTGGTCGGGCGGCCGATCAGCCGGGCCAGGTCCCCGCTGGTGCCCGCGAGGCGTCCGCGCGAGATGGCCGCGTCCACGTCGACGAGGATCGCCGCGAAGTCCGCCGGGACCCCGGCGCCGGTGAGCACCTCGAGGTGCGCCTGCGCGGGGACCGCCGCGTACGAGACCTCGCGGCCGGACTGCGCCGCGACCTCGGCCGCGTACTCCGCCAGGCTCCAGGCGGTGTCGCCGCTCAGCTCGTAGATCCGGTTCAGGTGGCCTTCGCCGGTCACCACGGCCGCCGCCGCGGCGGCGTAGTCGGCGCGCGCCGCGGACGCGATCCGGCCCTCGCCCGCGCTGCCGACGACCGCGCCGTGCTCCAGTACGTTCGCCAGCTGCGCGGTGTAGTTCTCGTGGTACCAGCCGTTGCGCAGGAAGGTGTAGGGCAGCCCGGAGTCGAGGATGAGCTGCTCGGTGACGCGGTGCTCCGCGGCCAGGTCGAAGTCCGCCTCCGGGCCGCCGAGGACCCCGGTGTAGGCGAGCTGGGCCACCCCGGCGGCCCGCGCGGCCTCGATCACGGCGGTGTGCTGCGGCACGCGGCGGCCGACCTCGCTGCCGGAGATCATCAGGACCCGGTCGCCGGCGCGGAAGACCCCCTCCAGGCTGGCGGGGTCGCTGTAGTCGGCGACGCGCACCTCGATGCCGCGCTCGGCCAGGTCGGCGGCCTTCTCCTTGTTGCGGACGACGGCGGCGATCTCCGTGGCGGGGACGGTGGCCAGCAGGTCCTCCAGGACCAGGCGGCCGAGGGCTCCGGTGGCTCCGGTGACGACGATGCTCATGGGGTGCTCCTTCGGTTCCTTCGGGCTGATGACACCACCTTATGGGTCGCGCTAACTATTGGTAAGTACCCACTTTGAAGTAAGGTACTGGTATGGAAGTAAGTACGAAGACGAGCGTGAAGGCGCCGATGTGTCCCTCTCGGGGCGTCCTGGAGCACGTCACCAGCCGCTGGGGGGTGCTCGTGCTGGCCGCGCTCGTCGAGCGCTCGTACCGGTTCAGCGAGCTGCGCCGGGAGGTGGGCGGGGTGAGCGAGAAGATGCTGGCCCAGACCTTGCAGACGCTGGAGCGGGACGGCTTCGTGCTGCGGGTCGCGCAGCCGGTGATCCCGCCGCGGGTGGACTATTCGCTCACCCCCCTGGGGCGCGAGGCCGCCGAGCAGGTGTGGGCGCTGGCCCGCTGGACGGAACGCCGTACGGACGCGGTGCAGGCGGCCCGGTCGGCGTACGACGAGACGCGCGCCGCGCACGACGAGACGCGCGCCGCGCACGACGAGGCCCGGACCCGCTAGCTTCCGCCGGCGGATCCGGGCCCGGTGAACCCCTCGGGCGTCCGGCGTGCTCAGCCGACGACGGTCCAGTTGTCGTTGCCGGTGAGGAGGGTGGTGAGGTCGCCCTTGCCGTGTTGTTCGATGGCGGTGTCGAGCTGGTCGGCCATCTGGGTGTCGTAGACGGCCCGTTCGACGCTGCGGAAGACCCCGATGGGGGTGTGGTGCAGGGTGTCGGGGTCCGCGAGGCGGGAGAGCGCGAAGGCGTTGGTCGGCGAGGTGGTGTGCGCGTCGTGGACGAGGATGTCGGCTTCGTTGTCGGGGGTGACGGTGACGACGTGGAGGTCGCCGGTGGCCCGGTCGCGGACGACGCCCTTGGCCTGGTCGGTGCCGAAGCGGATGGGCCGGCCGTGTTCGAGGCGGATGACGGCTTCCTGGGCCTGTTCCTGGTCCTTGAGGACCTCGAAGGCGCCGTCGTTGAAGATGTTGCAGTTCTGGTAGATCTCGACGAGCGCGGTGCCCTGGTGGTCGGCCGCGGCGCGCAGGACCTCGGTGAGGTGCTTGCGGTCGGAGTCGACGGTGCGGGCCACGAAGGTGGCCTCGGCGCCGATGGCGAGCGAGACCGGGTTGAAGGGCGCGTCGAGGGAGCCCATGGGGGAGGACTTGGTGAGTTTGCCGACCTCGCTGGTGGGCGAGTACTGGCCCTTGGTCAGTCCGTAGATCCGGTTGTTGAAGAGAAGGATCTTGAGGTTGACGTTGCGGCGCAGGGCGTGGATGAGGTGGTTGCCGCCGATGGAGAGGGCGTCGCCGTCGCCGGTGACGACCCAGACGGACAGGTCGCGGCGGGAGGTGGCCAGACCGGTGGCGATGGCGGGGGCGCGGCCGTGGATGGAGTGCATCCCGTAGGTGTTCATGTAGTACGGGAAGCGGGAGGAGCAGCCGATGCCGGAGACGAAGACGATGTTCTCTTTGGCGAGTCCGAGTTCGGGCATGAAGCCCTGGACGGCGGCCAGGACGGCGTAGTCGCCGCAGCCGGGGCACCAGCGGACCTCCTGGTCGGACTTGAAGTCCTTCATCGACTGCTTCGCCTCGGCCTTGGGGACCAGCGACAGCAGCGTGCGTGCCTGGGCGGGGGCGTCGGTGACCTCAGTCATTGATGGCCTCCTGGAGGACCGTGGCGAGCTGTTCCGCCTTGAAGGGCATGCCGTTGACCTGCGTGTACGAGCGGGCGTCGACCAGATACTTCGCCCGCAGCAGGGTGGCCAGCTGGCCGAGGTTCATCTCGGGCACCACTACCTTCTCGTAACGCCCCAGGACCTCTGCGAGATTCCGGGGGAAGGGGTTCAGATGGCGCAGGTGGGTCTGGGCGATGGGCGTTCCGGCCAGCCGCAGGCGGCGGACCGCCGCGGTGATGGGGCCGTAGGTGGAGCCCCAGCCCAGGACGAGGGTGCTCGCGCCGTCCGGGTCGTCGACTTCGACGTCGGGGACCTGGATGCCGTCGATCTTGGCCTGGCGGGTGCGGACCATGAAGTCGTGGTTGGCCGGGTCGTAGGAGATGTTCCCGGTGCCGTCCTGCTTCTCGATGCCGCCGATGCGGTGCTCCAGACCCGGCGTGCCCGGCACCGCCCACGGCCGGGCCAGGGTTTCCGGGTCCCGCTTGTAGGGCCAGAAGACGTCCGTGCCGTCCGCGAGCTGGTGGTTGGGACCCTCCTGGAAGGGAACCCGCAGGTCGGGAAGGTCCTCGACGTCCGGGATCCGCCAGGGCTCGGAACCGTTGGCGAGGTATCCGTCTGAGAGCAGGAACACCGGCGTGCGGTAGGTCAGCGCGATCCGCGCCGCGTCCAGCGCCGCATCGAAGCAGTCCGCCGGAGTCCGCGGGGCCACGATCGGGACCGGAGCCTCACCATTGCGCCCGAACATCGCCTGCAGCAGATCGGCCTGCTCGGTCTTGGTCGGCAGACCGGTCGAGGGACCACCGCGCTGGATGTCCACGATCAGCAACGGCAGCTCGAGGGAGACCGCCAGCCCGATCGTCTCCGACTTCAGCGCCACCCCCGGCCCCGAGGTGGTCGTCACCCCCAGGGAGCCGCCGAAGGCCGCGCCCAGCGCGGCGCCGATCCCGGCGATCTCGTCCTCGGCCTGGAAGGTCCGCACACCGAAGTTCTTGTGCTTGGACAGCTCGTGCAGGATGTCCGAGGCCGGAGTGATCGGATACGAGCCCAGATACAGCGGCAGATCCGCCTGCCGGCCCGCCGCGATCAGCCCGTACGACAGGGCCAGATTCCCGGAAATGTTGCGGTAGGTCCCGGTCGGGAACGCCTTCGTGGCCGGAGCGACCTCGTAGGACACCGCGAAATCCTCGGTGGTCTCACCGAAGTTCCAGCCCGCCCGGAACGCCGCCACGTTCGCCTCCGCGATCTGCGGCTTCTTCGCGAACTTCGACCGCAGGAACGCCTCCGTGCCCTCCGTCGGCCGGTGATACATCCACGACAGCAGACCCAGCGCGAACATGTTCTTGCTCCGCTCGGCCTCCTTCCGCGAAAGCCCGTACTCCTTCAGAGCCTCCACCGTCAGCGTGGTCAGCGGCACCGGATGAACGTTGTAGGCCTCCAGCGAGCCGTCCTCCAGCGGCGACACCGCATAGCCGACCTTCGCCATCGGACGCTTGGTGAACTCATCGGTGTTCACGATGATCTCCGCACCCCGCGGAACATCGGCGATGTTCGCCTTCAACGCCGCCGGATTCATCGCGACCAGCACGTTCGGCGCGTCACCCGGCGTCAGGATGTCGTGATCGGCGAAATGCAGCTGGAACGAGGACACCCCCGGCAGGGTCCCGGCAGGCGCCCGGATCTCGGCCGGGAAGTTCGGCAACGTCGAAAGATCATTACCGAACGAAGCCGTCTCGGACGTGAACCGGTCACCGGTGAGCTGCATACCGTCACCCGAGTCACCCGCGAAACGGATGATCACCCGGTCCAGCCGGCGTACTTCCTTCTCACCGGGACCCGCGGGCGTGCGCTGTCCACCGACTACAGCACCCCCGGCCCCGTCGGCCTGCTCGGCTGGGCTACTGACCTGGCTGGTCATTGAACTGGACCTCCTTCGAGGCGTGGCGTTCGCAAGGTCAACCCTACGTCGGTAAGGGTGTCCTTCCTTGGGCCGCTCATATGCTGGACCGTCTCTTGGGACGGCCTGCTGCGGAGTGTCTTCCTCCTGGCAAATCATCTTTGAGGAGACACTCCGCCATCGATGTCCCGACACCCCGCAACGCACATTTGCTGACAGGGTGTCAGTTGATCAAGATCTCAGGTAAGTGAGGACGGCGAGCACGCGCCGGTGATCCCCGTCACTCGGCGACAGGCCGAGCTTCATGAAGATGTTGCTGACGTGCTTCTCCACCGCTCCGTCGCTGACCACCAGCTGCTTGGCCACCGCCGAATTCGTCCGCCCCTCGGCCATCAGCCCCAGCACTTCGCGCTCGCGCGGCGTCAGCCCCGCCAGGACGTCCTGCTTGCGGCTGCGCCCCAGCAGCTGGGCGACCACCTCCGGGTCCAGGGCCGTACCGCCCCGGGCCACCCGGACCACCGCGTCGAGGAACTCGCGCACCTCGGCCACCCGGTCCTTGAGCAGGTACCCCACCCCGGTGCTGGAACCGGCCAGCAGTTCGGTGGCGTACTGCTCCTCCACGTACTGGGACAGCACGAGCACTCCGATCCCGGGGTAGTCCTTGCGCAGCCGTACGGCCGCTCGCACCCCCTCGTCGGTGTGGGTCGGCGGCATCCGTACGTCCGCCACCACCACATCCGGCAGCGCACCCTCCGCCGCCAGGTCCGCCACCGTCTTGATCAGGGCTTCCGCGTCCCCGACGCCTGCCACGACGTCATGCCCCCGGTCGGTCAGCAACCGGGTCAGGCCCTCACGGAGCAGCACTGAATCCTCGGCGATGACCACCCGCACCCTGTCTTCCACGACTCAGCAGCTCCCGCGTTACTCGTTGTCGATCCCTGGCACAGCCAAGCATCCCAGCCTTGGGGCCGGGTCAAGGCCGGTCCGGGCCAACGCGTCGGTGTACGGGCCCACTTTGCGATGTCGGAGCGCGCCGCGGGGTCTGGACATGACGGAGAACGGCATCCGGACATGACGAAGAACGGGCCCGAAGGCCCGTCTCCCGTCCTGAGCGGCCGCGGTTGCGTCACACCCGCCAGGGCAGCTCCGCCGTCACCGTCGTCCCGCCGTCGACCGGGGAGTCGACGACCAGTACGCCGTCCACCGCGTCCAGCCGCTCCGCCAGACCCGCGAGCCCGCCGCCCACCGCGGTGCTCGCGCCGCCGCGGCCGTCGTCGGCGACCTGGATCAGCAGCCGGTCCCCGGACTTCCACACGTCCACGCTGACGATCCCGGCCCCGGAGTGCTTGCTGACGTTCTGCAGCAGCTCGGAGACCGTGAAGTAGGCGATGCCCTCGATCGCGGCCACGGGCCGCCCCGGCAGTTCCACCTGGACGCGGACCGGCACGCTGCAGCGCGAGGCCACCGAGGACAGGGCCGCGTCCAGCCCGCGGTCGGTCAGGACCGCCGGGTGGATGCCGCGGGCCAGGTCCCGCAGCTCCTGGAGGGCGATCTTCACCTCGCCGTGCGCCTCGTCCACCATGCGGGCGGCGGCCCGCGGGTCCTCCGCCAGCTTCTCCCGGGCCAGGCCCAGATCCATGGCGAGCGCGACCAGCCGGGCCTGGGCGCCGTCGTGCAGATCCCGCTCGATGCGCCGCAGGTCGGCGGCGGCGGTGTCGACGACCACCCCGCGGTCCGACTCCAGCTCGGTGACCCGGTGGGCGAGGCGGGACGGGCCGAGCAGGCCGCCGACCATGACCCGGTCCACCGACGCCAGCGTGTGGATCACCCACGGAGTGGCCAGCGTGAAGCCCAGTCCGATCACGGAGGTGAGGGCGATCAGGAGCGGCGAGTCCAGGTAGAAGCTGTAGTGGTCGCCGTTCTGGAACAGCTCCAGCCCGGGCTGGTCGGTGAAGGCGGGGAAGACCCAGAACCAGAGCGGGTAGAGCAGCATCGACCAGCCGTAGGCCCACAGCGTCAGCGACAGGACGAAGCTGAACATCGCCCACGGGAGGTGGATCACCGAGTAGAGGACGTGCCGCCAGGCGCTCCCGCTCTTGAGCATCGCGCCCGTCGCGGCCAGCACCCCGCCGCCCTTCTTGACCCGCACCGGCTCCGGGTCGGCGATGTCCATCCCGAGCAGCGTCCGCGCCCGGCCCCGCTCCAGGTGCCCGAACGAGCGGGCCATGGCCAGTACGCCCGCCAGTACGGGTACGCCGAGGAAGGTGACCAGCAGTCCGGCACCGAGGACCACGCCGGTGAGCGCGAGCGAGAAGTACAGGACGCTGAGCGGCAGCCCGATCAGCAGGTACCCGAACTCGCGCCAGGTCCGCCCGGCGAAGGGCGCCGTCAGCACCGAGGGCGCCCGCCCCGCCGCGCTGTTCGTGCCCGTGCCGTAGCCCGTGCCGTAGCCGATCGCCATGATGCCGTCCCGTCCCGTCTCTGTGCCGTGCTCCACTTCCTCAACCCTGTCGTGCGCCGCGTCGCGCGGCCATCCGGCACGTCGGCGTCCCCACCGGGGGGTTATCCCCACCCCGTGCGCCCCGCTGCCCGCCGGACACACGGGTACGGGGCCTCCCGCCGCGGCGGAAGGCCCCGTACCCGGGTCACCCGGGTCAGACCTCGCGGGAACGCCACGGCAGCTCGGCCGTGACCACGGTCCCGCCGCCCTCCGGGGAGTCCACGACGAACAGCCCGTCCACGGCCCCCAGCCGCTCCGCGAGCCCCGCCATCCCGGTCCCGCCGCCCCCGGCGACCTTCGCCCCGCCGCGCCCGTCGTCCGAGACCCGGATCAGCAGCCGGTCGGCGGCCCGCCACACCTCGACGCTCGCGATCCGCGCCTGCGCGTGCTTGCTGACGTTCTGGAGCAGCTCGGAGACCGTGAAGTACGCGATGCCCTCGATCGCCTCCGCCGGGCGGGCCGGCAGGTCCACGTCCACCTTCACCGGCACCAGGCAGCGCGAGGCCACCGAGGACAGGGCCGCGTCCAGCCCGCGGTCGGTCAGGACCGCCGGGTGGATGCCGCGGGCCAGGTCCCGCAGCTCCTGGAGCGCGATCTTCACCTCGCCGTGCGCCTCGTCCACCATCGCGGCCGCCGCCTCCGGGTCCTCCAGCAGCTTCTCCTTCGCCAGGCCCAGCCCCATCGCCAGCGCGACCAGCCGCGCCTGGGCGCCGTCGTGCAGGTCCCGCTCGATGCGCCGCAGGTCGGCGGCGGCGGTGTCGACGACCACGCCGCGGTCCGACTCCAGCTCGGCGATGCGCCGCTCCAGGCCGTCCACCGGCGAGAGCAGGCCCCGTACCATCGCGCGGTCCACGTTCGTCAGACCGCGGGTCAGGTACGGCAGTACCGGCCACAGGACGAAGAGGCCGACCAGCGCGACCGTGAAGGTCAGCACCCCCCACGGCAGCCGGATCAGCCCGTACAGCGAGGTCCGCCAGGCCACCGGGTCCTTGATGCTCGTCCACAGCCAGGAGAAGAACCCGCCGGCCCGCTTCGGCCCCGGGATCGGGGTCGGTTCGTCCACCCGCACCCCCAGCAGGGCCCGCGCCCGCGCGCGTTCGAGCCGCCCGATCATGCGCGCGGTGAACAGCCCGCAGGCGAGCAGGGGCAGACCCATCGCGGTGACGGCCAGACCACCGCCCAGCGCGACCATGAACACCGTGTAAACAAAACCGATGATCGCCAACGGCAGATTCAGCAGAAGATGGGTGATCTCCTGCCACGTCTCGCGCCCGAACACGGGGCGGACGGGCGGAGGACGGTCTTCGTCGGAGGCTTGGATGTTCACGGTCATGCCCCACAGCCTGTCAAGCGCGGTCCGCCGGTGCCATGGGGGGACCGGGGGGCAGTGGACGGGGGATAACCCCACCCTGTGAAGGCAGGCCCTAGACTCCCGTGCGTAACAGATCATCGACAGTGACCGGGAGCGAGGAGCGGACGTGCCCGAACCCGCGGTACCGACGGCCGTGACCGTGCTCGCAGCAGACTATTTCCGGAGTTATTCGGTCGTCGGGCTGCTCGCCGCCCTGGGCGTGCTCTTCGTGGCCGTCGCCTTCGGCGCGGGCCGGCTGCTGCGCCCCTCGGTGCCGACCCCGGAGAAGCTGCTGACGTACGAGTGCGGCGTGGACCCCGTCGGCGAGGGCTGGGCGCACACCCAGGTCCGCTACTACGTCTACGCGTTCCTCTACGTCATCTTCGCCGTCGACTCGATCTTCCTCTTCCCCTGGGCGACCGTGTTCGCCGCCGCGGGATACGGCGCCACCACGCTCGTGGAGATGTTCGTCTTCCTGGGCTTCCTGGCCGTCGGCCTGCTCTACGCGTACAAGAAGGGCGTCCTCGAATGGACGTGACACCGCCCGGGACCCGTGAGCCCGAGCTGCTGCCGGAGCCGAAGAGGCTGGGCGTGCTGTCCCGGCTGGCCCCCGAGCCGATGAAGGTGGTCCTCAACTGGGGCCGCCGGTACAGCCTGTGGGTCTTCAACTTCGGCCTGGCCTGCTGCGCGATCGAGTTCATCGCCGCGTCCATGGCGCGCCACGACTTCATCCGGCTCGGCGTGATCCCCTTCGCGCCCGGACCGCGACAGGCCGACCTGATGATCGTATCGGGCACGGTGACGGACAAGATGGCTCCGGCCGTCAAGCGGCTGTACGAGCAGATGCCGGAGCCGAAGTACGTCATCTCCTTCGGTGCCTGCTCCAACTGCGGCGGGCCGTACTGGGACTCGTACTCCGTCACGAAGGGCGTGGACCAGATCATTCCGGTCGATGTCTACGTCCCCGGCTGCCCGCCCCGCCCCGAGGCGCTCCTGCAGGGCATCCTCAAGCTCCAGGAGAAGATCGCCCGCGAGTCGCTCGCGGAGCGGTACGCGCACGGGCCGTCCGGGTCGTCCGGGCCGTCGGTGGCGCAGCTGACGAGCGGTCTGGTCACGCCGCCGGTCCTCCCGGCGGAGGGGAGCGGCGCATGAACCTCTACGAATCCCTCCCCGACGGGGCCCCGCAGATCTTCGGCGAGGAGGCCCTCGGCTCGTACGCCTACGACGTCCTGACGGTCGACGTCCCCGTCGGCAGCTGGATCTCCTCGCTGGAGATCGCGCGCGACAAGCTGGGCTGTACGTACTTCGACTGGCTGAGCGCGGTCGACGAGCCGGGCACCGGCTTCCGGATCTGCGCGCACGTCGTGGCGCTGGAGAACCACCGCGTACGCCGCCTGCTGCTGCGTACCACCGTCCCGCACGCGGCGCCCTCGCTGCCGTCCGCGATCGCGGTGTACGCGGGGGCGGCCTGGCACGAGCGCGAGACCTTCGAGATGTTCGGTGTCGCCTTCACCGACCACCCGAACCTGGTCCCGCTCCTGCTCCCCGAGAACTTCGAGGGCCACCCGCTGCGCAAGGACTTCGTCCTGGCCGCGCGGGTCGCCAAGGCCTGGCCCGGGGCCAAGGAGCCGGGCGAGGGCGCGGATCCGGACGGCCCCAAGCGCCGCCAGATGCTCCCCCCGGGCGTCCCGGACCCGAACGAGTGGGGCCCCCTCAAGGGCCAGCTCCCCCCGGCCCCCACCCGCCCGGCCCGCACCCCCCGCGCGGCAGGCACGGCCACCCCGCCCCGCCGCCCCCGCCCGACCCCGGAGGACACACCCACCCCGGGATCCGCGGACACCCCGACGCCCCCGCGCCCGGCCCGCCGCAGCCGCTCGGTGGCGGACGGCTCGGCAAGCCAGACGCCTGCGGCGAGCCCGGAGGGTACGGACGCTGCGGTGGCCCCGGTGGCCCCGGACGCACCGGTGGCCCCGGCGGGCTCGGGCGCTACGGCCGCTCCGGCGGGTACGGACGCCTCGGCTGCCCCGGGGGCTGCGGACGCTCCGGCGCCCCCGCGCCCGGCCCGCCGCAGCCGCTCGGTAGCGGACGGCTCGGCGAGCCAGACACCCCCGGCGGGTACGGGCGACCAGGCGACCCCGTCGGCTCCGGCGGGTACGAACGCCCCGTCGACCCCGTCGACCCCGTCGACCCCGTCGACCCCGGCGGCTCCGGCGGGTACGGGCGACCGGGCGACCCCGGCGGCTCCGGCGGCTCCGGCGACCCCGGACGGTACGGGCGCCCCCGCGTCCCCGGCCCGCCGCGCCGCCCCGCGCAGCACGGACGCCCCCTGGCACGACCCGAAGCCCGCCTACGTCCCGGACCCGACCCCCGGGACGGACACCCCGGCCAAGCCCGAGCCCGCCTCGGGGGAGCCGACCCCGGACCGGGACTCCACCGGGCCCGCCGCAGGCGACCCGGCTCCGGCCGCCGTACCCGAGCCGTCCGAGCCGGCGCAGCCGACCCGGGACCCGGGCCGTGCGGAGCCCGCCTCGGGGCAGCCGACCCCGGACCAGGACCCCACTGAGCCCTCCGCAGGAGGCCCCGCGTGAACGACGTCCTCGACGTCGCCCTGCGACTGATCGTCGTCTTCGTCTGCTTCCTCGTCCTGCCCCTCGTCGTCGGGCAGGCCGAGCACAAGGTGATGGCGCACATGCAGGGCCGCCTCGGCCCCATGTACGCGGGCGGCTTCCACGGCTGGGCCCAGCTCGTCGCCGACGGCGTGAAGTTCGCGCAGAAGGAGGACATCGTCCCGGCCAACGCCGACCGGCGGATCTTCCAGCTCGCCCCCGCCGTCGCGCTCCTGCCGTACCTCCTCGTCCTCCTCGCCATCCCCATCGGCCCGGGCGACGGCGCGGTCGGCCAGGTCATCGACGCGGGCATCTTCTTCGCGCTCGCCGTCATGGGCATCGGCGTACTCGGCAGCCTCATGGCCGGGTGGGCCTCCGCCAACAAGTTCTCGCTGCTCGGCGGCCTGCGGACGGCCGCCCAGCTGCTCGCGTACGAGCTGCCCATGCTGCTCGCCGCCGCCTCCGTCGCGATGGCCGCCGGAACCGTGTCCCTGACCGGGATCGTCGGCGCCTTCGAGTGGTGGTGGCTGCCCTGGCAGATCGTCGGCGCCGTGGTGTTCTTCACCGCCGGCCTCGCCGAACTCCAGCGGCCGCCGTTCGACATGCCCGTCGCCGACTCCGAGATCATCTTCGGCGCGTACACCGAGTACACGGGCCTGCGCTTCGCGCTGTTCCTGCTCTCCGAGTACGCCGGCATCGTCGTCCTGTGCGGACTGACCACCGTCCTCTTCCTCGGCGGCTGGCACGGCCCCTTCGGCGGTGACGGCCTCGGCTGGGTCTGGACCCTGCTCAAGGTCGCCGTCCTCGCCTTCGTCGTGATCTGGCTGCGCGTGACCTACCCGCGGCTGCGCGAGGACCAGCTCCAGAAGCTCGCCTGGACCGTACTCATCCCGCTCGCGCTCGCCCAGATCGCGCTCACCGGCATCGTGAAGGTGGCGATCCAGTAATGCCTCCCGTCCCCGGCTCCGGCCTCGCCAAGGGCCTCGCCGTCACCCTGCGCACGATGGTGAAGCGCTCGCACACGGCCCAGTATCCCGACGCCCAGCCCGAACTGCCGCCGCGCTCGCGCGGGGTCATCGGCCTGTTCGAGGAGAACTGCACCGTCTGCATGCTCTGCGCGCGCGAGTGCCCCGACTGGTGCATCTTCATCGACTCGCACAAGGAGACGGTCCCGGCCGCCGCCCCCGGCGGGCGCGAACGCAGCCGCAACGTCCTCGACCGCTTCGCCATCGACTTCTCGCTCTGCATGTACTGCGGCATCTGCATCGAGGTGTGCCCCTTCGACGCCCTGTTCTGGTCGCCGGAGTTCGAGTACGCGGAAACGGACATCCACGAACTCACCCACGAGCGCGACAAGCTGCGCGAGTGGATGTGGACCGTGCCGGCCCCGCCCGCGCTCGACCCGGCCGCCGAGGAGCCCAAGGAGATCGCCGCCGCCCGCAAGGCCGTCGACAAGGCCGAGGCGGCGGCCGCCGCGGCCGCCCCCCCCCCCCCCGCCCCCCCCCCCCCCCCCCCCCGCGGCGGGCGGGGGTGCCCCCCCGCCCCCCGGCCCCC
>NZ_JBEOXE010000028.1:30972-101859 GCF_040296485.1 Streptomyces sp. NPDC002138
CCCCACGCACAGCGCCCCCGCCCCCACGGCCGCCCACACGGCCGGGGGGGCGCCCGCCGCGGCCGCCGCCGCGGCCGCGGCCCCCACCGAGACCACCCCGGAGGGAGACGCGTGAGCCCCGCCGCCACCCTGGCCGCCACCGCGGCAGGCCCCGGTTTCCTCTCCCCGACCGGCGTCGAGATCGCCTTCGTCCTGGTCGGCCTCGCCACCCTCGGCGCGGCCCTCGTCACCGTCACCACCAAGCAGCTGGTGCACGCCGCCCTCTGGCTGGTCGTCGCCCTCGGCGGGATCGCCGTCGAGTACCTGCTGCTGACCGCCGAGTTCATCGCCTGGGTCCAGGTCCTGATCTACGTCGGTTCGGTGGTCGTCCTCCTGCTCTTCGGGCTGATGCTCACCAAGGCGCCCATCGGGCGCTCCCCCGACGCCGACTCCGGCAATCGCTGGGTCGCCCTCGCGGTCGCCGTGGCCGCCGCGGCGTGCCTGGTGTGGGTCGTCGTCGACGCCTTCCGCACCACCTGGATCGACCTCGACGGTCCGGCCCGGGGCTCCACCAAGGTGTCCGGCGAGTTCCTCTTCCAGCACTGGGTACTGCCCTTCGAGGCGCTGTCCGTCCTGCTGCTGGCGGCCCTGGTCGGCGCGATCGTGCTGTCCCGCAAGTCCGATCCGGCGGACGCCGGCGATGACAAGGAGCGGCAGCGCTGATGCACCTCGCCTATCCCGCCGTACTGGCGGCGCTCCTCTTCTGCACCGGCCTGTACGGAGTGCTGGCCCGCCGCAACGCCATCCTGGTCCTGATGTCCGTCGAGCTCATGCTCAACGCCGTCAACCTCAACCTGGTGGCCTTCGACGTCTGGCTGCGCGACACCCTGCACGCCGGACAGGCCCTCACCCTCTTCACCATCGCCGTCGCCGCCGCCGAGATCGGCATCGGCCTGGCCATCGTGCTGATGGTCTACCGCAACCGCGGCACGGCGGACATCGACAGGCTCCGCGACACCGCGGAACCCGCGGACGCCCGGAACCGGCCGAGCGACCCGAACAACCCGAACAACCCGAGCAACCCGAGCAACCCGAGCGAGGTCACCGCGTGAGCACCACGACCCTCGCCGTCCTCGTCCCGCTGCTGCCGTTCCTGGGCGCGCTCGCCGGACTGCTCTTCGGCCGCAAGGCCCCCGGATTCGTCCGCCCGCTGGCCGTCCTTCCGACGCTGGCCGCCGCCGTGGTGGCCGTCCTCGTCGCCGTCCGGCACGGTGGCGGGCAGGCCGTCGACGCCGCGACGGAACTGACCCCGACCGGCTCGGTGCCGATCGAACTCGCGCTCCACCTGGACGGCTTCGCCGTCCTGACGGCCGTCCTCGTCGGCGTCGTCGCCACCTGCGTCCAGATCTTCTCCACGGCGTACCTGCGCGAGGACCCGCGCTACCCGTCCTACGCGGCCCTGGTCTCGCTGTTCACCTCCGCCATGCTGCTCGTCGTCTACTCCGGCGACCTGATGGTGCTGCTGGTGGGCTGGGAGATCATGGGTATCTGCTCGTACTTCCTGGTCGGCCACTACTGGGAGACCGAGGCCGCCCGGGCCGCGTCCCTCAAGGCCTTCCTCGTCACCAAGCTCGGTGACGTGCCCTTCCTGATCGGCCTGTTCGCGCTCGCCGCCGACGCCGGTTCCTTCCGGATCACCAAGATCCTCGGGGCCGTCGCGGGGGGCGGACTCGACCACCCGACCCTGATCGCGCTGCTCCTGCTCGCCGGGGTCGCGGGCAAGTCCGCGCAGTTCCCGCTGCACACGTGGCTGCCCGACGCGATGGCCGGCCCCACCCCCGTCTCCGCGCTGATCCACGCCGCGACGATGGTCGCCGCCGGCATCTACTTCATCGCGCGCCTCCTGCCCGTCTTCACGGCCTCCCGGGCCGCGCTGGTGGTCATGGCCGTGATGGCGGCCGTGACGATGATCGGCTCGGCGCTGGCCGCCCTCGCGCAGGACGACATCAAGCGGGTGCTGGCCTACTCCACCATCGGCCAGCTCGGTTACATGACCGGAGCCCTCGCCGTCGGCGAGCGCGGCGCCGCCGTCTTCCACCTCCTCTCGCACGGCGCCTTCAAGGCGCTGCTGTTCCTGGGAGCGGGCGTGATCATCCACGCCGCCGGTACGAACTCCCTGGCCGCCATGGCCCGGATGGACGGCCTGTCCCAGCGCATCCCGGACGCCTTCTGGACGATGACGATCGCGCTGCTCGCGCTCGCCGCCGTCCCGCCCTTCGCCGGGTTCTTCTCCAAGGAGACCGTGCTGGTCGCGGCCGAACACGCCGCCCGCGGCCACGCGGAGCACGCGCCCGGCGCGGCCGGCTGGCTCGTGCTGATCGCCGGTGTGCTGACCGCCCTGCTCACCGCCGCCTACGCCACCCGCCTCTGGCTGATGGCCTTCCGCGGCCGCGGCGCCGCCGCCCCGGACCACGGCAGGGAACCCCTCGCCATGACCGGCGTGCTGTGGCTGCTGGCGATCCCGTCCCTCGGCTTCGGCCTCGCCGCCGGACCGATCGCCGACTGGTTCGACGGCGGAGAGCTCACCCCGACGCTGACGACCTCCGTCTTCGGCACCGGCGCCGCCGCCATCGGGGCCCTGCTCACCTACGGCCTGTGGCAGCGCGCCGTTGCCAGGGCCGCCGCCGGTGCGGGCCCGGCCCGCGCGGGCGTGCCCGCCGCTGCCGCCGCCGCGGAATCGGCCGCCGAGGCCCCCGAGGTCGCCGAGGTCACCCACGACCACCCCGCCGTCCCCGCAGGCCTCGCCCCCGACCCCGGCAAGGCGCTGCTCGGGCCCCTGCACCGCCACGCGGCCGCCGGGTTCCACCTGGACGCCGTCTACGACGCGCTCTTCGTCCGCCCCGTCCGGGGCGCCGCGAAACTCGTCCGCTTCCTGGACCGCGAAGTCGTCGACACCTACGTCCGGGGCGCGGGCGGCGCCCCCCGGCTGCTCGGCACCCTCGTACGCCGCGCCCAGACCGGCAACGTACAGAGCTACCTGAGCGCCCTGCTCGCCGGCGCCGTGGTCCTGGCGCTCGCCACCGCCGTCCTCGCCAACGTCAACGCCGGATCGTGAGCCGTGAGTCAGCCGTGATTGATATCAGCGCATCCGTGATGCAGTTCCTTCTGGCGTTCATCGTGGCCGCACCGCTCCTCGGCGCCGTGGCCGCCCTGCTCCCGGCCCCGCCCGGGCTCAAGGGGCGCGGCCCCGAACAGGCCGTGCTGCGCCACGGCGTGACCGTGACCGGCGTGATCCTCGCCGCGGCGATCGCCCTCACCCTGGGCTTCGACCACGACGCCCCGTCCCGCTTCCAGGCGACGACGGACATCAGCTGGATCCAGGCGCTGAACGTCCGGATCCACCTCGGCATCGACGGCATCTCGCTCCCCCTCGTCCTGATGACCGCGCTGCTGTTCTTCCTGTGCGCGCTCTACAGCTACTTCAAGCTCCCCGCGGGCCCCTCCCCGAAGGCCTTCGTCGCCCTGCTGCTCGTCCTGGAGTCCGGCACCCTCGCCACCTTCGCCGTCCTGGACCTGCTGCTCTTCTTCCTCGCCTTCGAGATGGTCCTCATCCCGATGTACTTCCTCATCGCCCGCTGGGGCGGTGCGCAGCGGCAGGCCGCCGCTTGGAAGTTCATCCTCTACACGCTGCTCGGTTCCGTGGTCATGCTCCTCGGGCTGCTGCTGATCGGGATCGACAGCGGCACCTTCGACATGGTGGCACTGGCCACCGACAACGGCCGCGGACTGTCCCACACCACCCAGCTCCTCGCCGTCCTCACCATCGGGATCGGCCTCGCGGTGAAGACCCCGATGTGGCCGCTGCACAGCTGGCTCCCGGACGCCCACACGGCCGCGCCCACCGTCGGATCCGTCCTGCTGGCCGGCGTCATGCTGAAGATGGGCACCTACGGGTTCGTCCGCATCCTGCTGCCCGTCGCCCCCGACGGGATGCACACCTTCGCGCCCTACCTGGCCGCCTTCGCCGTCGTCGGGATCGTCTACGGATCCCTCGCCTGCCTCGCGCTGGCCCGCAAGGGCGCCCAGGGCGACCTCAAGCGCCTGATCGCCTACTCCTCCGTCGGACACATGGGCTTCGTGCTCCTCGGCATCGCGACGATGACCCCCACCGGAGTCAACGGCGCGCTCTTCGCCAACATCGCCCACGGCCTGATCACCGGCCTCCTCTTCTTCCTGGTCGGCGCGCTCAAGGACCGCTACGGCACGAGCGACCTCGACACCCTCGCCGGAGCCACCGGCGCGGCCCTCTACGGCCGTGCGCCCCGCTTCGGCGCGCTCCTCGCCTTCGCCGCCGTCGCCTCCCTCGGGCTGCCCGGACTCGCGGGCTTCTGGGGCGAGATGCTGACCCTGTTCGGCGCCTTCGACCCGGCCGAGGGGCTGTCCCGGCCCGCGTTCCTCACCTTCATGGCGATCGGTGCCTTCGGCACGCTGCTCACCGCCGCCTACATGCTGGTCGTCGTACGGCGCATCTGCATGGGGGACCCGCAGGCCCGCCCCGCGGACCAGCCCCCGCTCGTCGTGGCCGACATCCAGCGCTACGAGTTCGTGGCCTGGACCCCGCTCGCCGCCCTCACCGTCCTCGCCGGCCTGTGGCCCGCGGTCCTCCTCGGCCTCACCGACCCGGCCGTCCAGAAGCTCCTCGCAGGAGGCACGTCATGACGGCCCTGTACGCGGCCACCGCGGCCACCGCGTCCGCCGCCGCCCCGCAGCCGGGCGCGGCCACCCTGGTCCAGTCCGTCGACTGGCTCGCCATCGCGCCGGTGGTCATCGCGGCCTCCGTCGGCCTCGTCATCCTGGTCGCCGACCTCTTCGTACCCGAGCGCCGCAAGACCCTCCTCGGCTGGACCGCCGTCGCGGGCCTGGCGCTCGCCACCCTCGCGCTGCTGCCGCTGCGCGCCGGCGACCGCGCGACCTTCTGCCTCACCGGCGACGCGGGCGCCTGCAGCTACACCGCCGATCACTTCGCGCTCGTCGTCCAGTTCCTGGTCCTCGGCGGCGCTCTGGTCACCGCCCTGCTGTCGGTCGCCACCGTCGAGGAGAGCAGGCTGCCCGCGGGGGAGTTCTGGTTCCTGCTGCTGTCCTCCGCGGCGGGCGCGGCCCTGCTGCCCGCCTCCCGCGACCTCGCGACGCTGATCGTCGCCCTCGAGGTCGCCTCGTTGCCCGCCTTCGCCCTGGTGGGCCTGCGCCGGGGCGACCGGCTCTCCTCCGAGGCCGCCCTCAAGTTCTTCCTGTCCTCGGTCACGGCCACCGCCGTCTCCCTGCTCGGCGTCAGCTTCGTCTACGCCGCCACCGGCAGCCTGCACCTGACCCGGGTCGCCGAGGGCCTGCGGGACGTCCCCGGACAGCTCGACACCCTGGCCATGGCGGGCGTCGCGCTCACCCTCGTCGGCTTCGCCTTCAAGACGGCCGCCGTCCCCTTCCACTTCTGGGTCCCCGACACCTACGTCGGCGCCCCGCTGCCCATCGCCGCCTACCTCTCGGTCATCGGCAAGGCGGTCGGCTTCACCGGCCTGATCCTCGTCACCGTGATCGCCTTCCCGGCGTTCTCGGACATCTGGGGCCCGGCGCTGGCGGTGCTGGCCGCGCTCACCATGACCCTGGGCAACGCCGCCGCGCTGCGCCAGGCCAAGGACCGCGCGCACAGCGCCGTCCGGCTGCTGGCCTGGTCCTCCGTCGGACAGGCGGGCTACCTGCTGGTCCCGATCGCGGCGGCCGCCTACGCGGGCCGGGAGCAGATCGGCTCCACCGTCGCCTACGCCCTGATGTACGCCGTGGTGAACCTGGGCGCCTTCTCCGTCGCCGCCCTGGTCGCCCGTACGAGCCCGCTGGGCCGGATCAGCGACTACCGCGGCCTGTACGCGACGCGGCCCTTCGCCGCCCTGTCGCTGGCCTTCTTCCTGCTCTGCCTGGCGGGCCTGCCCCCGGGCATCATCGGCCTCTTCGCCAAGGTCACCGTCTTCCGCTCGGCCGTGGACGCCGGGCTGGGCTGGCTCGCGGTCGTCATGGCGGCGAACGTCGTCGTGGCGCTGTACTACTACCTCCAGTGGACGGCGCTGCTCTTCCGCACCCCGGCCGAGGGCGCGGACGCGGCGGCCCCGGCGGCATCCCGCCCCAAGGCCCCGCTGCCCGTCGTGGTGGCCATCGGCCTCACCGCTGTCCTCGCTCTTGTGTTGTCGGGCGCCCCTCAGCTGGTACTACGTTTCGCGACCACCGCCCTGTTCCCGCTGTAACCCGTACGGAGTAACGCCCGCCCGGCGGCCCGCCCCGGGCCGCCGTCCCGCCCGCCGCCTGCCCCCGCCCGGCCCCGTCCGGGACCGCGGCGGGAACCCGTCGTGCCCGCCTGGCGTTGACCAGGAAGGAAGGGTCCACTGGACCGGAGACCCCCGGACCCTCGGATCCACCGGTTCGCCGACCGGCGATCACCGATCACCGATCACCGATCACCGATCACCGATCACCGATCACCGATCACCGATCACCGATCACCGATCATCGATCACCGATCACCGATCACCGATCACCGATCATCGATTGACGATCACCGGTCGACCGATCCTGGACGGGGTCCCTGCCGCACCACTTGGAGGGCGTACCGTGCACCGCCGGCACAACGGGCTGAAGACCGCCGTACTCCTGGGCGGGCTCTCGGCGCTCATCATCGTCATCGGCAGTTTCTTCGGCCGGGCCGGTCTGGTCGTGGCCGTCCTCGTCGCCCTCGGGACGAACGCGTACGCGTACTGGAACAGCGACAAGCTGGCTCTACGCGCGATGCGCGCCCGCCCGGTCAGCGAATTCGAGGCCCCGGACCTCTACCGGATCGTGCGCGAGCTCTCGACCTCGGCCCGCCAGCCGATGCCCCGCCTCTACATCTCCCCGACCGAGGCCCCCAACGCCTTCGCCACCGGCCGCAACCCGCGCAACGCCGCCGTCTGCTGCACCGAGGGCATCCTGCGCATCCTCGACGAACGCGAGCTGCGCGGGGTCCTCGGCCACGAGCTGAGCCACGTCTACAACCGGGACATTCTGATCTCCTCGGTCGCCGGAGCCCTGGCCTCCGTGATCATGTTCCTGGTGAACTTCGCCTGGCTGATCCCGGTCGGCCGCTCCAACGACAACGAGGGCCCCGGCATCTTCGGCATGCTGCTGATCATGATCCTCGGCCCGGTCGCGGCCTCCGTCATCCAGCTGGCCATCAGCCGCTCCCGCGAGTATGAGGCCGACGCCTCCGGCGCCCAGCTCACCGGTGACCCCTTGGCCCTCGCCAGCGCCCTGCGCAAGCTCGACGCCGGGACGAAGCAGCTCCCGCTGCCCGCCGAGCCCCGCCTGGAGACCGCGAGCCACATGATGATCGCGAACCCCTTCCGCCCGGGCGAAGGGATGTCCAGAATGTTCTCAACGCACCCCCCGATGGCCGAGCGCATCGCCCGGCTCGAACAGATGGCAGGCCGACGGCAGTGAAAACCATCCTGAACATCATCTGGCTCGTACTGAGCGGCTTCTGGCTCTGTATGGGTTACGCCCTGGCCGGCCTGATCCTCTGCATCACGATCATCGGCATCCCCTTCGGTATCGCGGCCTTCCGGATCGCGGTCTACGCCCTCTGGCCCTTCGGCTACACCACGGTCGAGCGCCGCGACGCGGGCGCCCCGTCCTGCGTCGGCAACGTCCTGTGGCTGGTCCTCGCGGGCTGGTGGCTGGCCCTGAGCCACATCGTCACCGGGCTCGCCCTGTGCGTCACGATCATCGGCATCCCGTTCGGCATCGCGAACTTCAAGATGGTCCCGCTGGCCCTGCTTCCGCTCGGCCGCGAGATCGTCCCCACCGACGCCCCGTTCGCCTCGCGCTGAGCGGTCCGATGCGCTCCTGAGGCCCATGCGCCGTCAGGCTGAAACCACGAGCAGGATCACCCATGTCGGCAGCGCCCTCCACGACGACCCTGTCGGTCGTCGTTCCCATGTACAACGAGGAGGAAGCCCTCCCGGCGCTGGTGGAACGCCTGCGGCCCGCGCTCGACGGCACGGCCGTCGGCTACGAGGTCATCGCCGTCGACGACGGCAGCGCCGACCGCACCGCCGAGCTGCTGGAGGAGTTCCGCCGGACCTGGCCCGAGCTGCGCATCGTCACGCTGCGCGGCAACTCCGGCCACCAGGCCGCCCTGACCGCCGGTCTGCACAGCTCCAAGGGCGCGTACGTCGCGAGCATCGACGCCGACCTCCAGGACCCGCCGGAGAAGATTCCGGAGATGCTCGACCTGGCCGTCGCCGAAGGCCTCGACATCGTCTACGGCGTCCGCACCGACCGCAGCACCGACACCGGCTTCAAGCGCCGCACCGCCGGCCTCTACTACTGGCTGATGCGCCGCATCGTCGGCAAGCAGGTCCCCTCGCAGGCCGGTGACTTCCGCCTGCTCAGCCGCGAGGCCGTCGACGCGCTCAAGGCCCTCCCCGACCAGCACCAGGTGTACCGCCTGCTCGTGCCGTGGCTCGGCTTCCCCAGTGGCCAGGTCACCTACCACCGCGACAAGCGCGTGGCGGGCCAGACCAAGTACCCGCTGGCCAAGATGATCCGGCTCGCGGTCGACAGCGTCATCACCTTCTCCGCCGCCCCGCTGCGCCTGGCGACCTGGCTCGGGGTGTTCACCTTCTTCTCCTGCTTCGTGCTGATGGCCGTGACCTTCGTCATCTGGCTCATCGGGCACACCGTCCCCGGCTGGACCTCGCTCTTCGTGGCGATGCTCTTCCTCGGCGGCGTGCAGTTGATCTGCGTCGGGCTGCTCGGCGAGTACATCGGGCGCATCTACACCGCCGTGCAGCGCAGGCCCACCTTCTTCATCGGCCACGACTCGGACACGGGTCCCGCCAAGGGCGCGTCCAAGGGCCCCGAGCAGTACGCACGACACGCCCCGACACGACCAGGACGCGACGACGCGACGCGACCAGGACGCGACGACGCGACACGACCAGGACACGACGACGCGACGCGCTAGCGCGCCGCCCCGGATCCCGCCCCGGACCCCGCGCGGGGACCGGGGCGCCGCCGTACGCCGTACAGCAGCGCGCCCAGCGCCAGCACCCCCGCGCCCGCCACCGCCGACGCGAGCGGCAGCGCGCAGGCCAGCACCACGCACCCGGCCAGCCCCACAGCCGCCGTCACACGCCCCCCGAGACGCCCGCCAAGGCCCCCGCCCACGCCCCCGCCCAGCGTCCACGCCGCCGCGTTGGCGATCGCGTAGTAGGCGAGCACCCCGAACGACGAGAACCCGATCGCCCCCCGCAGGTCCACGCACCCGGCCAGCACCGCCACCACGGCCCCCACCGCCAGCTCCGCCCGGTGCGGCGCCCCGTGCCCCGGGTGTACGGCCGCCAGCGCGCGCGGGAGATGGCCGTCCCGGGCCATCGCCAGGACGGTCCGCGACACCCCCAGCACCAGCGCCAGCAGCGCGCCCAGGGCCGCCAGTACCGCCCCCGCCCGCACCACCGGGGTCAGCCCGCCCCACCCCGCCGCCCGGACCGCGTCGGACAGCGGGGCCGTCGAGGCGGCCAGCCCGGCCGTCCCCAGCACCGACAGCGCGGCCACCGTCACCGCCGCGTAGACGGCCAGCGCGATCCCCAGCGCCAGCGGCACGGCGCGCGGGATGGTCCGCTCCGGATCCCGGACCTCCTCGCCCAGGGTGGTGATCCGCGCGTACCCGGCGAAGGCGAAGAACAGCAGCCCGGCCGCCTCCAGCAGCCCCCGCACCCCCCGGGGCCCGTCCCACGAGAACGGCACCCCGCCCCCGGCCGCGCCGTAGGTCAGGCAGAGGACCACGACCCCGGCGAGCACCGCCAGCACGGCCGCGACGATCACCCGGGCGATCCGGGCCGACTTCCGCACGCCCCCGTACCCCGCCGCGGTCAGCGCCACCACCGCCACGACGGCCACCAAGTGCTCCCGCCCCGGCCACAGGTACGCGCCCACCGTCAGCGCCATCGCCGCGCACGACGCGGTCTTGCCGATCACGAAGCCCCAGCCCGCCAGATACCCCCAGAACGGCCCGAGCCGTTCGCGCCCGTACACGTACGTCCCCCCGGACGACGGATGGCGGGCGGCCAGCCGGGCCGAGGACCAGGCGTTGCAGTACGCCACCACCGCGGCCACGGCGAGCGCGGCGAGGAGCGCGCCGCCGGCCGCCCGGGCCGCGGGGGCCAGTACGGCGAAGACCCCCGCGCCGACCATCGCGCCCAGCCCGACGACGACCGCGTCGCCCACTCCGAGGCTGCGCGTCAGCCCGCCGTCCGGGGCACTGCTCGGGGCACCGCTCACGTCGTTCGTCACGGGCGGGAGATTAGCCGGGCCCGGTGACGCCCCCGTGGCCGGGAGCCGAAGCCTCGCGCTCCGCACGCTGCGCCTGCCAGCCGTCCAGGGCGGTCAGGCACGCGTGGTCGAGGTGGCGCACCCCGCTCAGGTCGAAGCGCACGGCTCCGTCACCCGGCAGCGCGTCGAGGACGTCGAGCAGCCGCGGCAGCCGCAGGAAGCTGGCGTTGCCCGCCACCCGCAGGCACAGCACGTCCCCCTCCCACACCTGCTCGAGCTGCATGCTGGAGGTCTCCCAGGCCGCCTTCGCGACCGCGAGCACCAGCCCGACCAGCACCCCTTCGAACAGGTTGGTCGCCACGATCGCCCCCGCCGTCGCCACCAGCACCACCGCCTCCCCGCGGTGCGAGCGCCACAGCGCCGCCACCCCGCGCACCGGCAGCAGCTTCCAGCCCGCGTGCAGGAGTACGCCCGCCAGCGCGGCCAGCGGTACGACGGCCAGCGCGTGCGGCAGCAGGACGGCGAACAGCAGCAGCCAGGCCCCGTGCAGCACCCGGGCGGCCCGGGTCCGCGCCCCCGCCTCCACGTTGGCCGCGCTGCGCACGATCACGGCGGTCATCGGGAGCGCGCCGAGCAGCCCGCAGACCGCGTTCCCCGCGCCCTGGGCGATGAGTTCGCGGTCGTAATCAGTGCGCGGGCCGTGGTGCATCCGGTCGACGGCGGCCGCACTGAAAAGGGTCTCGGCGGAGGCGATCAGCGCGAGGGCGACCACGGTCCCCACGGCCCCGGCGGAGCCGAGCACGGCGAACGCGCCCCAGCCGGGCGGCGATACGGCGTCCAGCACCCCGGTCACCTCGACCTTCGCCACCGGCAGTCGCAGCAGCACCGCGGCCCCGGTCGCCGCCGCCACCGCGACGAGCGCCCCCGGCACCACCCGGACCGTGTCCGGCAGCCGCCGCCACCCCGCCATCACCAGCACGGTGGCGGCCCCCAGGGCGATCGCCGCCCAGTCGGCCTCCGCGAGCAGCCGCGTCAGCCCCCCGAACTTCTCCAGGGTCCCGCCGGGCGCGTCCACCCCGGCCACGGCGTACAGCTGTCCGGCGATCAGTACGAGCCCGATCCCGGCGAGCATCCCCTGGACGACGGCCACCGAGACCGCCCGGAACCACCGCCCGAGGCGCAGCGCGCCCATCGCGAGCTGGAGCAGCCCGGCCGCGAGGACCAGGACCCCGAGCGCGGCCACGCCGTACGTCCGCACCGCCTCGTAGACCAGCACGGTGAGCCCCGCCGCCGGGCCGCTGACCTGGAGCGAACTCCCGCGGAACCAGCCGGTGACGAGCCCGCCGACGACGCCGGTGACGATGCCCAGCTCGGCGGGCACCCCGGAGGCCACCGCCACTCCGACGCACAGGGGCAGCGCCACCAGCGCGACCACGACGGACGCTCCCACGTCCTCACGGAAAGTGCCGTCCCCTGGCATCCGAGCCCCCCTGCCCACGCGGTGATGGTCGCCCCCCAGGGTGGTGGGGCGCGTCCCGCCGGGCCCAGTCCGCACCGAAGCCCCCCGGGGCCCGTGCGCCGCACGCGCTCCGCGCACACCCCGCCGGGCGCCCGACCGCGGGCGTGACGTCCCGAACGCCTGCCCGAAACGGCCGAGGGCGCAACGGGGTGTTCCCCATTGCGCCCTCGGCGGCCGTGCCAGGTCGGCCGTGCGCCCGCGATCAGCGGGCCCGCGGCCAGTGGGTCAGCCGGTCAGCGGTAGTTCACGAACTGGATCGCGAAGTCCAGGTCCTTGCCCTTGAGCAGGGCCTGGACCTCCTGGAGGTCGTCGCGGCTCTTCGAGGTGACGCGTAGTTCCTCGCCCTGGACCTGGGCCTTGACGGCCTTGGGGCCCTCGTCCCGGATGATCTTCGCGACCTTCTTGGCGTTCTCCTGGGAGATGCCTTCCTCGATCGTGGCGAAGATCTTGTACTCCTTGCCGGACAGCTGCGGCTCGCCGGCGTCGAGCGCCTTCAGCGAGATGCCGCGCTTGATCAGCTTGGTCTCGAACACGTCGAGGATCGCCTTGACGCGCTCCTCGGAGTTCGCCTCCATGACGATCTTCTCGCCGGACCAGGCGATCGTGGCGCCGGTGCCCTTGAAGTCGTAGCGCTGCGAGAGTTCCTTGGCGGCCTGGTTGAGGGCGTTGTCGACCTCCTGCCGCTCGACCTTCGAGACGATGTCGAAACTGGAGTCGGCCATGTGCTGTGGCTCCTTGAAATCGGCTGTGATGGCCCGCAGGGGCACGCGCCGGACGTTCCCCGGCCGCGCCGTCAAGCCTAGGGCCTGTCTCCGCGATCGGACCGGACAGCCCGGAGCCCCGTGTCCGATCAATGCGGTGGCGGAGCACCCCTGTCCATCAGGTATCGTTTACGTCGTTGCCAGAGAGCACCGCCGCAAGGCGGAAATCGACGGCGGCCTCCCATGGCGGTGTGCCCGAGTGGCCAATGGGAACGGACTGTAAATCCGTCGGCTTAGCCTACCCAGGTTCGAATCCTGGCGCCGCCACGTGGTAAAGAAGTCCCCCTCATCTGCGGAAACGCAGGCGAGGGGGACTTCTTCGTTTCCGTACGTCCCCGCGCCCGTGCCGGGGCTGCGTGACGGGGCTAGATGATGTCCCGGCGAGTCTCCTCCACGACCGGGATCGCCGCGCCCGCGGTCCGGCGGCGCTTGAATATGCTCGTGTACACGGCGAGGCCGATCGCGCCCACCGCCATCATGATCAGGCCGACCAGATCGAGGTTGACGCTCTCCATCTTCCAGTCGGTGGCGAAGGTGAGGATGGCGCCCACCACGATCAGGATGATGCATCCGCCGATACCCATGAGTTGCCTCCGCTGTCGTGGCCGTCTGACGGCGCGGCTACCCGGCTTCCCGGGGTGAAAACGCCCCCGGGGGCGCCCGGTTGGGCCGGCGGCCGCCGCCGGGCGCCGCCGGGCGCCGTCGCCCGTATGCCGCACGGAGGGCGTACCGGCCGCAACGCGCGGGCCCGTCGGTCGTTCACCCCGCGTGATGTGGACTACTGACACCCGCGGAAAGCTCGGCGGCGGGGTACTCCTCGCCCTGCTCGGAGCGGGCATCCCGGCCCTGGTCGGCGCGGCGATGCACGGGCACACCGGCGCGCCCTACCGCGAAACCCGGCTCTACTTCGGCACCGAGCGCCCCGGTGGTGCGCCGCCGGTCGCGGAGCGGGAGTTCGACCGCTTCCTGGACCGGGAGGTCACCCCCGCCTTCCCCGACGGGCTGACCGTGCAGCCGGGGCACGGGCAGTGGCGCGGCCCCGACGGACGGATCGTCCGCGAGACCTCGTACGAGGTCGTCCTGCTCTACCCGCAGAAGGGCGCCGACGAGCGCGGCGAGAGCATCGAGCGGATCCGCCGGGCGTACGAGAAGCAGTTCGCGCAGGATTCCGTCCTGCGCTCCGACGACCAGGTGAACGCCGACTTCTGACGCCCCGTGAGCGCTGTGCCCGGGCTGAGCGCTGTGCCCGGGCTGAGCGTCGCGCCCGGGCTGAGCGTCGCGCCCGGGTTCGCGGGCTTCCGCCTCAGTTGCCCGCCACGTCCTTGACCGCCACCGCGACCGGCTTCGTACCCGACACCAGCTCCAGCGTCAGGCCGGCCGTCGCCGGGGTCTCCACCAGCTCGGCCAGCACCGCCGCCACGTCGTCGCGGGGGACCTGCCCACGGCCCGTACTGGCCTCCAGACGGACCAGGCCCGTCCCCGCGTCGTCGGTGAGCGAGCCGGGGCGCAGGACGGTCCACTCCAGGCCCAGCCGGGTCCGCAGGTGGTCGTCCGCCTCGCCCTTGGCGCGCAGGTAGACGTCGAAGACGTCGTCGCCCGGATGGTGCGCGTCCGCCCCCATCGAAGAGAGCATCAGGAACCTCGGTACGCGCGCCCGTTCGGCCGCGTCGGCGAACAGCACCGCGGCACCCCGGTCCACCGTCTCCTTGCGCCCGGCGCCACTGCCCGGGCCCGCGCCGGCCGCGAACACCGCGACCTGCGCACCCTGCAGGATCCCCGCGACGTGCTCGACCGTCGCCGACTCCAGGTCGCAGAGGACCGGTTCGGCACCGGCCGCCCGGAGATCGTCGCCCTGTGCCGGGTCGCGGATGATGCCCGCGACCTCGTACCCGCGCGCGGCGAGCAGGCGCTCCAGCCGCAGCGCGATCCGACCGTGTCCACCAGCGATGACAATGCGCATGCCTCGACCGTACGTCGACCCGCGCGCCCCCGCGCCCGAACGCGGCGCCGACGCTCAGGGACCGGGCTCCATACGGCCCTGTCGGGGCAGGTCGAGGGCGACCGCGACCGCCGAGTCGCAGTACTCGCGCACCGCACTCGTCCGGGCCACCACCCGCCCGCGGTGGATCACGATCCGGCTGTACGCGAGGGACAGCACCCCCGCGATCCGGTCCCCGCGCACGGCGAGCAGCTCCGCCGGGAACCCGGCCTCCACCCGCACCTCCGGCAGCCCCATCGCCTCCCGGGCCGCCGTGCTCACCGCGTGGTACGCCTCGGCCGCCCGCAGCCCGCCCTGGGAGGCGAGGAGGTACGCGGCCTCCAGCGGGTCCCCGCGGCCCACCGGGTTCCCGGCGTCCCGCAGCGCCCCGCTGCCCGCCGCCACGCGCACCCCGGCGGCGCGCAGCAGCCGTACGGGCGCCGTGCGCAGCCCGCGCCGCTCCAGGGCGGCGCAATCGCCCTGGGGCAGGCAGGTGACCCGCACCCCGGCCGCCGCCAGTTGGTCGGCGGCCCGCGCCGCGACGTCGAGCGGCAGCCGCGAGAGGCCGCCGCAGGGGCCGATGCTGACCCCGGCGCGCAGCCCGCCGGCCATGGCCGCGAGCCGGGCGAGCCGGCCGGGATCGTCACCGTCCGTGTGCAGGTCCACAGGGCAGCCGTGCTCGCCGGCCACCTCCAGGACGGCCTCGACGAAGCCGCTCGGGTCGGGGTCGAGGTCCGGGCAGCCGCCGACGACGGCCGCGCCCATCTTGACCGCGTCGCGCAGCATCGCCAGCCCGTCGGCGCCCGCGACCCCGGTCAGCAGCCGGGGCACGGCGACCGCCGTGAGGTCGGCGAGACCGCGCAGCGAGCGGCGCGCCTGGAGCACCGCCGCCATCGGGACGAGGCCGTGCGGGTCGGCGACGCGGACGTGCGAGCGGATGGCGGTGGCGCCGTGGCCGAGCTGGAGCAGGGCCGCCTCGGTGGCGCGGCGCTGGACCTCGTCGGCCGTGTGGGACACGGGTCCTTCGCCGTCGGCGGTGAGCGCGGTGTCCGCGTGGGCGTGCGGCTCGGCGGGCGCGGGGAGCAGCAGATAGCCGGTCAGGTCGACCCGGGAGGCGGTCGGCGCGGACAGGCTCCCGGCGGTGGCGACGGCCTGGATGCGGCCGCCGCCGAGCCGGACGTCGACCGTACGCCCATCGGTCAGGCGGGCTCCGGCGAGCAGCAGGGTGGTGGTGTCGGCGGGGGCGGGAGCGGGGCCCTTGCCGCCGCCCTCGCCGCGGCCGCCGCGCGGGGAGTGGGACGGCTGCGGCGGCTGGCTGTCGGACATCGCGCTCCTGCGGTGGCTCGGGCGGTTCCTGGGCCCGTGGCCGCGGCTCGCGGCCCAAGATCACGCAGCGTGCTCAGAGCCTAGGGCGCGGTGCGGCCCGGTTCCGGGAAGCGTCGGGGCAGGGCGCAATAGTCGTACCGGTGTGGTGCGGGGGTGAGGGTGGGGGTGGGGGCCGTGGTCCGGGGAGCGTGGGGCGCGAGTGGTGTGTCCTCGGCCGAGGGGGCGGGGTGCGGACCGCGGCGGATCCCCGTCAGAGGCCAGGCGCCGCAAAGGATTTGGGCGATCGGCGGGCAACCGTGTAATGTCTTCATCGCTCGCCCCAATAGCTCAGTCGGTAGAGCGTCTCCATGGTAAGGAGAAGGTCTGCGGTTCGATTCCGCATTGGGGCTCTGGTGAGAAAGGTCCCCTGCCTGCTTTAAGGTAGGGGAGCAATCACACCAAAGCGGCGTAGCTCAGTCGGTAGAGCAAGCGGCTCATAATCGCTGTGTCACCGGTTCAAGTCCGGTCGCCGCTACACACAGTAGCCGATTGCGGGGTCGGTCTCCCGGTCGGCTACTCTTGTATGCGTTCATCCGTCCCAATTTCCGTCAAGGAGCACTCACGTGGCTGCCACCGACGTCCGCCCGAAGATCACGCTGGCCTGCGTGGAGTGCAAGGAGCGGAACTACATCACCAAGAAGAACCGGCGTAATGACCCGGACCGTCTTGAGATGAAGAAGCACTGCCCGCGCTGCAACTCGCACACCGCGCACCGCGAGACCCGCTGACCCCAGCGGTTTCTCGAATACAGGCTCCGTCATAAGGTCGTCCCCTGCAAGGGGGGCGGCCTTGTGTCGTTTCCGCACGTCTTTTTCATGTGTCTCATCCAACACAGGAGGTAGTTCGCCATGGCGCTCGACCAGTCCTTCGTGGGGCGGAGCTACCCGCCCACCGATCCGTACGAGGTCGGCCGGGAGAAGATCCGCGAATTCGCGGAGGCGGTGGGCGACGCCAATCCCGCCTACACCGATCCCGAGGCGGCCAAGGCGCTGGGTCACCAGGATGTGATCGCGCCTCCGACCTTTGTGTTCGCGATCACATTCAAGGCGGCCGGGCAGGTCATCGAGGATCCCCAGCTCGGCCTGGACTACAGCCGGGTCGTGCACGGCGACCAGAAGTTCGCCTACACCCGGCCGGTGCGCGCGGGTGACCGGCTGCTGGTGACGTCCACCATCGAGGCCGTGAAGTCCCTCGCGGGCAACGACATCATCGACATCCGCGGTGAGGTCCACGACGAGACCGGTGAGCACGTGGTGACGGCCTGGACGAAGCTCGTGTCCCGGGCTCCGGCCGATCCTGCCGCTGCCGCCGCTTCCTCTGCTTCCGCCGACACTGAGGGGGCCTGACATGGCTGCGCAGATCCACTACGCCGACGTGGAGGTCGGCACCGAGCTGCCGGCCGGTACCTTCGCGGTCCAGCGGTCCACGCTGGTGCGGTACGCGGGGGCGTCGGGTGACTTCAACCCGATCCACTGGAACGAGAAGTTCGCCAAGGAGGTCGGGCTGCCGGACGTGATCGCGCACGGCATGTTCACCATGGCCGAGGCGATCCGGGTGGTCACGGACTGGGCGGGTGACCCGGGTGCGGTGGTCGAGTACGGCGTGCGGTTCACCAAGCCGGTCGTGGTCCCCAACGACGACGAGGGCGCGGTGATCGAGGTCACGGCGAAGGTCGCGGCGAAGCTGGACGACAACCGGGTCCGGGTGGACCTGACGGCGACGAGCGCGGGCCTGAAGGTCCTGGGCATGTCGCGCGCGGTGGTCCAGCTGGTCTGAGGTGTCGGGTGCGGGTGCGGCTGCCGGGCCGGGGCCGGTGGTGGTGGCCCGGGGTCGGTGCCGGGACCCGGTCCTTGCCTGGCCGGGGGTGCGGGGGCGGGTTCGCCGCGGCCTGCGGCCGGTCTCCAGGGGTGCGTGCCTGGCGGCCCGCCTTTGTGGGGCTGCGGGGTGGTGCGTGCGGCTGCCGGGTGGCTGGGGTGGCTGGGGTGGCTCGGGTCCTTGCCGGGTCGGAGTGGTGGCGGTGGAGCGCGGGCGCTCCGGGGTGTCTCCTCGGCTCGCAAAACCCGCTCCGGGTCGGAGGGCTACCCGGGGTTGGTTTTGCTCGGCCTGCGGGGACACCCCGGAGCACCCACACTCCACCGCCGGCCCCGCCCCACCTGCCCAAAACCCCGGCAGGGAGGTCCCAGCCCCTGCCAGAACCCCGCGGACCCTCCCGGGCTGCGCCGGGGCCCGCCGATGCTCCGGGCTCCGCCCGACCCCGGCCCGCGGACCCCTCCGGGCTCCGCCCGGCCCGGCCCGCGGACCCGTCCGGGCTCCGCCCGACCCTCTGGGGCTCCGTCCGGCCTTGGCCCGTGGACGCTCCTGAGCTCTGTCCGGGTACCGCATGGCCTCGAGTCGAGTCGGGTCGGCTCGGCTGGTGTCTGGTGGGGGTGTTGCCCCGGCTCGGGGTGGCTCCCGTTCTCTGGTGCCGGACTCGGCCCCCCCAGCCCCGCCGGCGTTTGAGGCGCGGGCCGTGGGGGCCCGGGACCGGCACTTGGGCCTGCCTTGTCTGGGTCCTGCTCGGGGCCGCTGCCTTGGCCTGGGCGCCGTCCAGCCTTGGTGCCTCGCCTGGGGCGAACTCCCAGCCCCGCCGGCGTTTGAGGCGCGGGCCTCGCGGCCCGGCCCGCCTGGCGGACCCGGCCCGGACCCCGCGGCGCTGAGGTCTCCGGGCGGCACCCGCGTTTGTGGGTTGACTTAGTTAGTGATTGGCCACTAACTTAAGGGCATGGTCAGGATGAGCGCAGACGAGCGACGCGAGAGCGTCATTCGCGCGGCGACGCACGAGTTCGCCCGCGGCGGGTACTACGGGACCTCCACCGAGTCGATCGCCAAGCGCGTCGGGGTCTCCCAGCCGTACCTCTTCCGCCTCTTCCCCAACAAGCAGGCCATCTTCCTCGCCGCCGCCGACCGCTGCGTACAGGACATGCGGGACGTCTTCGCGGAGTGCTCCAAGGGCCTCCAGGGAGAGGAAGCCCTCCAGGCGATGGCCGACGCCTACATGCGGCTGATCACGGAGCACCCCGACAAGCTCCAGATGCAGCTCCAGGTCTACGTGACCGTCGCCGCCGCGGAGGCCGCCGGGGAACCGGCCTTCGGCGAGATGGTCCGCAGCGGCTGGATGGAGCTGTGGGACACCGTCCAGGCGCCCCTCGGCGACGACCCGGAGCAGGTCACGAACTTCATGGCCTACGGCATGTTGATCAACACCCTCACCGCCATGGGGTTCCCGCCCGGCCACCGGGTCTGGGACGGGTGCTACGCGTCCGTCCACCCCGTGAAACCGCCCGGCGACCGCCCGGCGGTCCACCCCGAGGGGTGAGCGCGAGAGGCGGCGCCCCGAGCGCCGCCGACGGCGAGGCGGGCGGTGGTGCGCGCGAGGGGTGCGCGCCGGCCGCACGTACGCCGTGTTTTTTTGGGCACCAAAGTTAGTAATTGATAACTAACGTTCCGGATGTTCCAGGGGGAACCATGAACGCCACAGACCAGCCCGCCACCACCACCGACACCCGCCTGCGCGGCCCCGCCGTCTGGGCCCTCGTCCTCACCGGCGTCGCCAGCTTCATGGCCGCCCTCGACAACCTCGTCGTCACCACCGCCCTCCCCGCCATCCGCACGGACCTCGGCGGCGCGCTGGAAGACCTCGAGTGGACGGTGAACGCCTACACCCTCACCTTCGCCGTCCTCCTCATGTTCGGCTCCGCCCTCGGCGACCGCTTCGGCCGCCGCAAGCTCTTCATCGCCGGCCTCACGGTCTTCACCGGCGCCTCCGCCGCGGCCGCCCTCTCGCCCGGCATCGACGCGCTCATCGCGGCCCGCGCCGTCCAGGGCATCGGCGCCGCGGTCATGATGCCGCTCACCCTCACCCTGCTGACCGCCGCCGTCCCGGCCGCCCGCCGCGGCATGGCCCTCGGCGTCTACGGCGCCGTCACCGGCCTCGCCGTCGCCAGCGGCCCGCTCATCGGCGGCAGCCTCACCGAGCACATCTCCTGGCAGTGGATCTTCTGGCTGAACGTACCGATCGGCCTCGCCCTGATCCCGCTCGCCCGCCTGCGCCTCGCCGAGTCCACCGCGCCGAACTCCCGCCTGGACATCCCCGGCACCCTGCTCATCAGCGCCGGCCTCTTCGGCATCGTCTACGCCCTGGTCAACGCCAACTCCGAGGGCTGGACCAGCGCCCCGGTCCTGACCGGCCTGATCGTCGGCGGTGCGCTCGTCGGCGGGTTCATCCACCACGGGTCGAACAACCCGAACGCGATGCTCCCCATGCGCCTCTTCCGCGACCGCGGCTTCCTCGGGATCAACCTGGCCAGCCTGCTGATGTTCCTCGGCATGTTCGGTTCGATCTTCCTGCTGAGCCAGTTCCTCCAGGGCGCCGCCGGATACTCGCCCACCGAGGCCGGCCTGCGCATGCTGCCCTGGACCGGAATGCCGATGATCGTCGCCCCGATCGCGGGGATCCTCTCCGACCGGATCGGCGGCCGCCCGGTCGTCGCCACGGGCCTCGTCTTCCAGGCGCTGGGTCTCGCCTGGTTCGCCATGGTGCTCAGCGCCGACGTGTCGTACGCTGCCCAGCTCCCGGCGCTGATCCTCAGCGGCATCGGGATGGCCCTGTACTTCGCCCCCGCCTCCAACGTCCTGATGTCCACCGTCGTCCCCGCCGACCAGGGGAAGGCCTCCGGCGCCAACAGCGCCCTGCGCGAGCTGGGCGGGGCCCTCGGCGTCGCGGTCCTGGCCTCGGTCTTCTCCGCCCAGGGCGGCTACCAGACCCCCCAGACCTTCACCGACGGGACCGTCCCCGCCCTGTGGATCGGCGCCGGCGCCGTCGCCGTGGCGGCCCTGCTGGCCCTGCTCCTCCCCGGCCGGGCCAAGCAGCGCGCCGCCCAGACCGCGGCCCCGGTGACCGGCTCCGCCGCCACCACGGCCCCCGACCGGGTCAAGGTCTCCGCCACCTGAGACCCGCCCCCGAGGCGCGGCACGGAAACGCACAGCACGAAACGCACAGCACGAGAACGCACAGCACGGAAACGCACAGCACGAGCACCCAGCCCAGCCCCCGAGCCAAGGAGCGCGCGCCATGCCCGACATCCCGTGGATGACCCCCGACCGGCCCGCCCCCGGCACCGAGGTCTACGTCATGGCCTCGCGCTTCGAGACCGGCACGCTCATGGGCGCCGTCCGCTTCCTGCTCAAGGCCCCCGGCATCGTCCTGCAGATCCGCAAGGCCCCCGGAGCCCACGGCGCGGCCCTGCGCGCCCGGGTCTTCAGCCGGACCTTCCTGACCCTCTCCGCCTGGGAGGACCGGGACGCGCTCTACCGCTTCGCGCGCAGCGAGCCGCACCGCACCAGCTCCCGCGCGGCCAGCGCGTACATGAAGGAGTCCGCCTTCACCTTCTGGACCGCGGACGCCGCGGACCTGCCCGTGAGCTGGGCCGAGGCCGAGCGGCGCCTCGCCGAGCAGAAGGCCGGCAGCTGAGCGGCCGGACACAGCGCGACCCGTACGGTCCGTGGCCCCGCATCGACAGGGGGGCACGGACCGTACTCTTGTCCACGTGCAGGAACTCCACGACGCCCCCCTCGCCCCGCTGACCACCTTCCGCCTCGGCGGCCCGGCGACCCGGCTGGTCACCGCGACCACCGACGCCGAGGTGACCACCGCCGTGCGCGCGGCCGACGAGAGCGGTACGCCGCTCCTGATCATCGGCGGCGGCAGCAACCTGGTCATCGGCGACCGCGGCTTCGCCGGCACCGCCCTGCGCATCGCGACCACCGGCTTCACCCTCGACGGCACCACCCTCGAGCTCGCCGCGGGCGAGAACTGGAGCGAGGCCGTCGCCCGCACCGTCGAAGCGGGCCTCGCGGGCATCGAATGCCTCGCCGGAATCCCCGGCTCCGCGGGCGCCACCCCGGTCCAGAACGTCGGGGCGTACGGTCAGGAGGTCTCCAGCACCATCACCGAGGTCGTCGCCTACGACCGCCGGCTCGGCGAGACGGTCACCCTCTCCAACGCCGAATGCGCGTTCTCGTACCGCCACAGCACCTTCAAGGAGCAGCCGGAGCGCTACGTCGTCCTGCGCGTCCGCTTCGCCCTGGAGGCCGCCGGAGGGCTCTCCGCGCCGATCAAGTACCCCGAGACCGCCCGCGCCCTCGGGGTCGAGGCGGGCGACCGGGTCCCGGCCGCCGCCGCCCGCGAGACCGTCCTGCGGCTGCGCGCGAGCAAGGGCATGGTGCTCGACCCCGCCGACCACGACACCTGGTCGGCCGGCTCCTTCTTCACCAACCCGGTGCTGACCGACGAGGCGTACGCCGCCTTCCTCGCCCGGGTCCACGACCGGCTCGGCCCCGACACCGCCCCGCCCGCCTACCCGGCCGCCGACGGACGGACGAAGACCAGCGCGGCCTGGCTGATCGACAAGGCGGGCTTCACCAAGGGCTACGGCACCGGCCCCGCCCGGATCTCCACCAAGCACACCCTCGCGCTCACCAACCGCGGTGAGGCCACCACCGAGGACCTGCTCGCCCTGGCCCGCGAGGTCGTCGCGGGCGTCCACGCGGCCTTCGGCGTCACCCTGGTCAACGAACCGGTGACGGTCGGCGTCAGCATCTGAGGAGTCCCGGCCGCCCATGCTCTGTCCCCTGCACGGGGCCGGTACCGACCCCACCCGGCTCGTGGGGCGCGCGATCAGCAGCGTCGTCGCGTCCTGGCACGTCTACGAGGGTGAACGCTCCGAGGCTCCGCTCGACGTCTGGCTGCTCGACAGCGAGGGCGAGTCGACCCGGATCACCACCGGCTCCGACTGGTGCCTCATCGTCGAGTCCGCCCGCCCCCACGAGCCGTACGACATGGGGGAGTGGGGTCGCATCGAGGTCGGCGACGACCTCGGCGACCACCCCTTCCTGCGCCACCTCGGCGACACCGTCGCGACGGTGGCCGAATTCGCCGTCCCGCAGACCGGGCGCACCCACCTGGAGATCGGCTTCGCCGACGGCGACCGGGTACGGGCCGACTGCTGGGAAGGCGACCTGCGCCTCACCCGATGACGATGACGCTGACGCTCAGCCGGTCAGCCAGTGGTCGATCCCGGCCAGCAGCTTGGCCTGTACGTCCTCGGGCGCGGCCGAACCGCGGACCGACTGGCGGGCCAGCTCGGCCAGCTCCGCGTCCGTGAAGGCGTGGTGGCGGCGCGCGATCTCGTACTGCGCCGCCAGCCGGGAGCCGAAGAGCAGCGGGTCGTCGGCGCCCAGCGCCATCGGCACCCCGGCCTCGAAGAGGGTCCGCAGCGGGACGTCCTCGGGACGCTCGTAGACCCCCAGCGCCACGTTCGACGCGGGACAGACCTCGCAGGTGATCTGGCGGTCGGCCAGCCGCTTCAGCAGCCGCGGGTCCTCCGCGGCCCGTACGCCGTGCCCGATGCGGGCGGCGCGCAGATCGTCCAGGCAGTCCCGGACGGAGGAGGGCCCGCTCAGCTCACCGCCGTGCGGGGCGGCGAGCAGGCCACCCTCACGGGCGATCGCGAAGGCCCGGTCGAAGTCGCGGGCCATGCCGCGGCGCTCGTCGTTGGAGAGCCCGAAGCCGACGATGCCGCGGTCGGCGTAGCGCACGGCGAGGCGGGCCAGGGTGCGGGCGTCCAGGGGGTGCTTCATGCGGTTGGCGGCGATGACCACGCGCATGCCGAGGCCGGTCTCGCGGGAGGCGGCGTCCACCGCGTCCAGGATGATCTCGACGGCCGGGATCATCCCGCCCAGGAGCGGGGCGTAGGAGGTCGGATCGACCTGGATCTCCAGCCAGCCGCTGCCGTCCCGGACGTCCTCCTCCGCGGCCTCGCGGACCAGGCGCCGGATGTCGTCGGGCTCGCGCAGGCAGGAGCGGGCGGCGTCGTAGAGCCGCTGGAAACGGAACCAGCCGCGCTCGTCGGTGGCCCGCAGCTTGGGTGGCTCTCCGCCGGTCAGCGCGTCGGGCAGCCGCACGCCGTACTTGTCGGCCAGCTCCAGCAGGGTCGACGGGCGCATGGAACCCGTGAAGTGCAAGTGGAGATGGGCTTTCGGCAGAAGCGTGAGATCGCGTACGTGCTCCATCCAGTGATCCTGCCGTATGAATGGCTCTGGTGGCAGCCCGTTTCCCGATCGGGCCCACCCCCGAACGCATCTGCCAGCGGCGGAGGGCCCTGCGGGGGCGAATTCCCCTACCCGCCCCTTCCCGAAACCGGGACTCCGCCCCGGACCCCGCGCCTCAAACGCCGGCGAGGCTGGGTACCGTCCCGGCGAGGCTGGACATACAGCCTCGCCGGCGTTTGAGGCGCCCCCGGAGGGACGGGAAAGGGGGCCCGGAGTGAACCCCGGACCCCCCTTCCCCGCAGCCGGCCGCTCTAGGCCTAGGCCTTGGCCTCCGCCAGCAGCTTCTGGATCCGGGACACGCCCTCCACCAGGTCCTCGTCACCGAGGGCGTACGACAGGCGCAGGTAGCCCGGGGTGCCGAAGGCCTCGCCCGGGACGACCGCGACCTCGACCTCGTCGAGGATCAGGGCGGCCAGCTCGACCGAGGTCTGCGGACGCTGCCCGCGGATCTCCTTGCCGAGCAGCTCCTTGACCGAGGGGTACGCGTAGAACGCGCCCTCCGGGGTCGGGCAGAAGACGCCGTCGATCTCGTTCAGCATCTTGACCATGGTCTGGCGGCGGCGGTCGAAGGCCTTCCGCATCTCCGCGACGGCGTCCAGGTTCCCGGACACCGCGGTCAGCGCCGCGATCTGCGCCACGTTGGAGACGTTGGAGGTGGCGTGCGACTGGAGGTTCGTCGCGGCCTTGATGACGTCCTTCGGGCCCACGACCCACCCGACGCGCCAGCCGGTCATGGCGTACGTCTTGGCCACGCCGTTGACGACGATGCAGCGGTCGGCGAGCGCGGGCACCAGCACGGGCAGCGAGGTGAACTTCGCGTCGCCGTAGACCAGGTGCTCGTAGATCTCGTCCGTGAGCACCCACAGGCCGTGCTCGGCGGCCCACTCGCCGATGGCGCGGGCGTCGTCCTCGGAGTAGACGGAGCCCGTCGGGTTGGACGGGGAGACGAAGAGGACGACCTTCGTGCGGTCGGTGCGCGCCGCTTCCAGCTGTTCCACGGAGACCCGGTAGCCCGTGGTCTCGTCGGCGACGACGTCCACCGGGACACCGCCCGCGAGGCGGATCGACTCCGGGTAGGTGGTCCAGTAAGGGGCCGGGACGATGACCTCGTCACCCGGGTCGAGGATGGCGGCGAAGGCCTCGTAGATGGCCTGCTTGCCGCCGTTGGTCACCAGGATCTGCGCCGGGTCGACGGCGTAGCCCGAGTCGCGCAGGGTCTTCTCCGCGATGGCCTTCTTCAGCTCCGGCAGGCCGCCGGCCGGCGTGTAGCGGTGGTACTTCGGGTTGCGGCAGGCCTCGACCGCCGCCTCGACGATGTAGTCGGGGGTCGGGAAGTCGGGCTCACCGGCGCCGAAGCCGATCACCGGACGGCCCGCGGCCTTGAGGGCCTTGGCCTTGGCGTCGACGGCGAGGGTGGCGGACTCGGAGATGGCGCCGATACGGGCGGACACCCGGCGCTCGGAAGAAGGCGTTGCAGAGGTCATGCGGCCAATCGTCCCAGACTGCAAACCGGCGCCGCACAACGTTTCAGGTACCGGACGGAGCAGCTCCGGCGGCTTCTGTTCGACGTCGGCGCCGGGACCACGTATGCTCACCTGTCGTTGGACCTCACCAGCCGCCCCAAACGCGTGCACTCCGTGCACTCGGTCGGATGCGGTAGGTTGGGGGACGCAAAGGGTCGTAGCTCAATTGGTAGAGCACTGGTCTCCAAAACCAGCGGTTGGGGGTTCGAGTCCCTCCGGCCCTGCTCCACACTCCTTCGCCGGATGTGTGCGCAGGTACGTACATCTATGCACCGCCGTGCGGCTCAACCGGGGCGCGGCACGGCCATGACCCGGATTCAGGTGAGAGACGTGACGGACGCCGTGGGCTCCATCGACATGCCTGACGCCGAGGACGAGACCCGCGAGAAGAAGGCCCGAAAGGGCGGCAAGCGCGGCAAGAAGGGCCCCCTGGGCCGTCTCGCGCTCTTCTACCGGCAGATCGTCGCGGAACTCCGCAAGGTCGTCTGGCCGACTCGCAACCAGCTGAGCACCTACACCACTGTGGTGATTGTGTTCGTCGTCATCATGATCGGTCTGGTGACCGTGATTGACTACGGCTTCAACGCGGCCATCAAGTTCGTCTTCGGCTGATCCCCGCGGGGGGCGGCACCTTGATGGGTGTCGCCCGTTTTCGCATGTTCCACCCCATTTTGTATCCAGGAAGAAGCAGCCACCGTGTCTGACCCGAACCTGAACGCGAGCCCCGACTCCGTCGAGTCCGTCGAGGACGCGCTCGACATCGTCGAGGCGGCGGACGCTGCGAACCCTGACGAGGCCGAGATCGCCGACGTCGAGGCGGGTACCGCTGCCGAAGAGGCCGCCGTGCACGTCGTCGAGGACGCCGACGAGGCCGACACGGCCGACGAGGACGACGCCGAGACCGACGAGGCCGACGACGCGGACGCCGATGAGGCCGACGACGAAGCCGACGACGAGGCCGAGGACGAGGACGCCGACGCCGAGGTCACCGACGAGGCCGAAGAGCCCGTCGAGCCCGCGGAGCCGGTCGACCCGATCCAGGCCCTGCGCGACGAGCTGCGCCTGCTTCCCGGCGAGTGGTACGTGATCCACACCTACGCGGGCTACGAGAAGCGCGTGAAGGCGAACCTGGAGCAGCGCGCCGTCTCGCTGAACGTCGAGGAGTTCATCTACCAGGCCGAGGTGCCCGAGGAAGAGATCGTCCAGATCAAGAACGGCGAGCGCAAGAACGTCCGGCAGAACAAGCTGCCCGGTTACGTTCTCGTCCGCATGGATCTGACGAACGAGTCCTGGGGCGTCGTCCGCAACACTCCGGGCGTCACCGGCTTCGTGGGCAACGCCTACGACCCGTACCCGCTGACCCTCGACGAGATCGTCAAGATGCTCGCCCCCGAGGCGCAGGAGAAGGCCGCCAAGCTGGCCGCGGAAGAGGCCGGCCTGCCCGCGCCCGCCGTCAAGCGCACCATCGAGGTCCTGGACTTCGAGGTCGGCGACTCGGTCACCGTCACCGACGGCCCGTTCGCCACGCTCCAGGCGACCATCAACGAGATCAACCCGGACTCGAAGAAGGTCAAGGGTCTCGTTGAGATCTTCGGCCGCGAGACCCCGGTCGAGCTGAGCTTCGACCAGATCCAGAAGAACTGATCCAGATCTTCTGACACACGCTTCCAGCCAGGTCAGATCGCCCCGAAAAGGGTGGTCTGACCTGCTGGGTTTTCAGCCCCGCCCTGATACCCGTTATCGTGGTGCGGTATGCCTCCATCCGGATGACCGGTTGGCGGCGAAAAACTCTCACAGGACCCGGAGAGAGCAATGCCTCCCAAGAAGAAGAAGATCACGGGGCTCATCAAGCTCCAGATCAAGGCCGGTGCGGCCAACCCGGCGCCGCCGGTCGGCCCCGCGCTCGGTCAGCACGGCGTCAACATCATGGAGTTCTGCAAGGCCTACAACGCCGCGACCGAGTCGCAGCGTGGCATGGTCGTGCCGGTGGAGATCACGGTCTACGACGACCGCTCCTTCACCTTCGTGACGAAGACCCCCCCGGCCGCGCGCCTCATCCTCAAGCACGCGGGTGTGGAGAAGGGCTCGGGCGAGCCGCACAAGACCAAGGTCGCCAAGCTCACCGGCGCCCAGGTCCGCGAGATCGCCACGCTGAAGATGCCCGACCTGAACGCCAACGACCTGGCCGCCGCCGAGAAGATCATCGCCGGCACCGCCCGTTCGATGGGTATCACGGTCGAGGGCTGATCCAGCCCCTCGCACGCCCCCAGTGGTAGGACCAGCGCTGGTCCGCACCACGACTCCACACCCTGCCAGGCGGCGGAAGCCGCATGGTGAATCTGCAAACAGGAGCAGAAGTGAAGCGCAGCAAGACTCTCCGCGCTGCGGACGCCAAGGTCGACCGGGACAAGCTCTACGCCCCGCTCGAGGCCGTCCGTCTCGCCAAGGAGACCTCCGCGACCAAGTTCGACAGCACCGTCGAGGTCGCCTTCCGCCTGGGTGTCGACCCGCGCAAGGCCGACCAGATGGTCCGTGGCACCGTGAACCTCCCGCACGGCACCGGCAAGACCGCCCGGGTCCTGGTCTTCGCGACCGGTGACCGTGCAGCGGCCGCGGAAGCCGCCGGCGCCGACATTGTCGGCAACGACGAGCTGATCGACGAGATCGCGAAGGGCAACCGCCTCAACGAGTTCGACGCCGTTGTGGCCACCCCGGACCTCATGGGCAAGGTCGGCCGCCTCGGCCGCGTGCTCGGTCCCCGTGGCCTCATGCCGAACCCGAAGACCGGCACCGTCACGATGGACGTCGCCAAGGCTGTCACCGAGATCAAGGGTGGCAAGATCGAGTTCCGCGTCGACAAGCACTCGAACCTGCACTTCATCATCGGCAAGGTCTCCTTCACCGATGAGCAGCTGGTCGAGAACTACGGCGCGGCCCTGGACGAGATCCTTCGTCTGAAGCCGTCCGCCGCGAAGGGCCGCTACATCAAGAAGGCCGCCCTGAGCACCACGATGGGCCCCGGCATCATCCTGGACCAGAACCGCACCCGGAACCTCCTCGTCGAGGAAGACCCGGCCGCGGTCTGATCCGGACGGGCCCCCGGGCTCACCGGCAGTACCTGAGCGGGCCCCGCACCTCCCTCACGGGAGGCGCGGGGCCCGTTTCCGTTCCCCGGCGGCCCGTCGGGCCACCGTGGGGGTCCGGGGCCGCAGCGGGGCTCCCAGCGGCCCGGAGGGGCGTGCGAGGGGCCCCGGGGGGCGATTTGCTCCGGGCCGGGGTGTTCGCGTACGCTTCCGGAGAAGCCAAAGACCGCTGGTCGTTGCCGTGCTCGCAAGAGGACGGCGGCCGAAGGATTCGCTAGCTGCGAACGACCTGCGCAGGTGTTCAGTGGAAAGTTCCCGGGACTCGTCCCGGTTGAGCTACGCCCCGAGCGCTTGCGCCGGGGCGTTTTCGTTTTAGCCCCTTCTGAGCGGTCCTCATCACCCGGAAGGAGGCCGACGCACTATGCCGACGCCCAACAAGGCTGCCGCGGTAGCCGAGCTCACGGACCAGTTCCGCGACTCGAACGCCGCCGTGCTGACCGAGTACCGGGGTCTCACCGTGGCGCAGCTCAAGACGCTGCGTCGTTCCCTCGGTGAGAACGCCCAGTACGCCGTGGTGAAGAACACGCTGACCAAGATTGCGGCCAACCAGGCCGGGATCACCGCGCTGGACGAGCACTTCGCTGGTCCCACCGCGGTCGCCTTCATCACCGGTGACCCGGTGGAGTCGGCGAAGAGCCTGCGTGACTTCGCCAAGGAAAACCCGAACCTCATCATCAAGGCGGGTGTCCTTGATGGTAAGGCGCTCACCGCTGATGAGATCAAGAAGCTCGCGGACCTCGAGTCCCGCGAGGTTCTGCTCAGCAAGCTGGCCGGCGCGTTCAAGGGCAAGCAGTCTCAGGCTGCCTCGCTCTTCCAGGCGCTGCCGTCGAAGTTCGTCCGCACTGCGGAAGCGCTTCGCGTCAAGCTCGCCGAGCAGGGCGGTGCCGAGTAATTCGGCTCGCGCACTGATCCGCGCCGCCTAGTGCGCGGGTCAAAGCGGGCCGTTACGCCCGCCTCTATATACATCCGGCACCTGCCGATTTAGTGGAAGGATCGCCCATCATGGCGAAGCTCTCTCAGGACGACCTCCTCGCCCAGTTCGAGGAGATGACCCTCATCGAGCTCTCCGAGTTCGTGAAGGCGTTCGAGGACAAGTTCGACGTCACCGCCGCCGCGGCCGTCGCCGTTGCCGGTCCGGGCGCCCCCGTCGCCACCGAGGCCGTCGAGGAGCAGGACGAGTTCGACGTCATCCTCACCGGCGCCGGCGAGAAGAAGATCCAGGTCATCAAGGTCGTGCGTGAGCTGACCTCCCTGGGCCTGAAGGAGGCCAAGGACCTCGTCGACGGCACCCCGAAGCCGGTCCTCGAGAAGGTCGCCAAGGAGGCCGCCGAGAAGGCTGCCGAGTCCCTCAAGGCCGCTGGCGCCTCGGTCGAGGTCAAGTAACACCTCTGAGGCCCTCACAGGGCCTCTGCGAAGGGCGATCACCCGTAAGGGTGGTCGCCCTTCGGCGTATCCGCAGTGCCTGATTTGCCCTGCTCTCGTTGGGGAGTAGGGTGATCTTCGTTGCTCCGCGGGCGGCCCCGGTGATGATCCGCACGGAGCAGGGGGCCTTGACGAACGGCACGCGGCGCGCAATTCTCAGAGCCGTTGCCAGCATGGGCTAGTCGATCCGGATCCCGAGGCATGGATCGATTACAAAGAGGGCAGTACTGATACGCGCTCTGTGTGCGAGGGCCGCAGCGTTACCAACAAGGGGAAGGCCTGTTGCCGGACTCCAGAAAGCTGGTCTGGACATCAGTGAGCCAAGTGGCTACACTGACCCTTTGCGCTGCCTGTTAGCTGCCCCCTGCCCGTCGCCAGGGGCATACCCACGCTAGAGCACACCTGACAGATCACCCTGACCTGGTTCTTAGAGCCGGATAGGGGACGTTCTTCTTCTGTGTCAGCTGGGACCGGTACGCGCGTAGTGAGTCCGAGCCCTCGGAAGGACCCCCTCTTGGCCGCCTCGCGCAACGCCTCGACCAATACGAACAACGGTGCCAGCACCGCCCCGCTGCGCATCTCCTTTGCAAAGATCAAGGAGCCTCTCGAGGTTCCGAACCTCCTGGCGCTGCAGACCGAGAGCTTTGACTGGCTGCTCGGTAACGCCGCCTGGAAGTCTCGCGTCGAGTCGGCTTTGGAGAGCGGACAGGACGTCCCCACCAAGTCCGGTCTGGAAGAGATCTTCGAGGAGATCTCGCCGATCGAGGACTTCTCCGGGTCGATGTCGCTGACCTTCCGCGACCACCGTTTCGAACCCGCGAAGAACTCTGTCGACGAGTGCAAGGACCGCGACTTCACGTTCGCGGCGCCGCTGTTCGTCACGGCCGAGTTCACCAATAACGAGACCGGCGAGATCAAGTCCCAGACGGTCTTCATGGGCGATTTCCCGCTCATGACCAACAAGGGCACCTTCGTCATCAACGGCACCGAGCGTGTCGTCGTGTCGCAGCTCGTCCGTTCCCCCGGTGTCTACTTCGACTCCTCCATCGACAAGACGTCCGACAAGGACATCTTCTCCGCCAAGATCATCCCGTCCCGGGGTGCCTGGCTGGAGATGGAGGTCGACAAGCGCGACATGGTCGGTGTCCGCATCGACCGCAAGCGCAAGCAGTCCGTCACCGTTCTCCTGAAGGCTCTCGGTTGGACCACCGAGCAGATCCTGGAGGAGTTCGGCCAGTACGAGTCCATGCGCGCCACCCTGGAGAAGGACCACACCCAGGGTCAGGACGACGCGCTGCTCGACATCTACCGCAAGCTGCGTCCGGGCGAACCGCCGACCCGTGAGGCCGCGCAGACGCTGCTCGAGAACCTCTACTTCAACCCGAAGCGCTACGACCTCGCGAAGGTCGGCCGCTACAAGGTCAACAAGAAGCTCGGCGCCGACGAGCCTCTTGACGCCGGTGTGCTGACGACGGACGACGTCATCGCCACCATCCGTTACCTGGTCAAGCTGCACGCCGGCGAGACCGAGACGGTGGGCGAGTCGGGCCGTCCGATCGTCGTCGAGACCGACGACATCGACCACTTCGGCAACCGTCGTCTGCGCAACGTCGGCGAGCTCATCCAGAACCAGGTCCGCACGGGTCTGGCTCGTATGGAGCGCGTCGTGCGTGAGCGCATGACCACGCAGGACGTCGAGGCGATCACGCCGCAGACCCTGATCAACATCCGGCCGGTCGTCGCCTCCATCAAGGAGTTCTTCGGCACCAGCCAGCTGTCGCAGTTCATGGACCAGAACAACCCGCTGTCGGGTCTCACCCACAAGCGCCGTCTGTCGGCGCTCGGTCCGGGTGGTCTGTCCCGTGAGCGGGCCGGCTTCGAGGTCCGAGACGTTCACCCGTCGCACTACGGCCGCATGTGCCCGATCGAAACCCCTGAAGGCCCGAACATCGGTCTGATCGGTTCGCTCGCGTCCTACGGCCGCGTCAACGCGTTCGGTTTCGTCGAGACCCCGTACCGCAAGGTCATCGAGGGTGTCGTCACGGACGACGTCGACTACCTGACCGCCGACGAGGAAGACCGCTTCGTCATCGCCCAGGCCAACGCCGGCCTGAACGACGAGATGCGCTTCACCGAGAACCGCGTGCTGGTTCGCCGTCGTGGTGGCGAGATCGACTACATCGCCGGCGACGACGTCGACTACATGGACGTCTCCCCGCGCCAGATGGTGTCCGTCGCGACCGCGATGATCCCCTTCCTCGAGCACGACGACGCCAACCGCGCCCTCATGGGCGCGAACATGATGCGCCAGGCCGTTCCGCTCATCAAGGCGGAAGCGCCGCTGGTCGGCACCGGCATGGAGTACCGCTGTGCGGTCGACGCCGGTGACTCGATCCGTGCGGAGAAGGACGGTGTCGTCCAGGAGGTCTCGGCCGACTACATCACCGTCGCGAACGACGACGGTACGTACACCACGTACCGCGTCGCGAAGTTCTCCCGCTCGAACCAGGGCACCTCGGTCAACCAGAAGGTCATCGTCAACGAGGGTGACCGCATCATCGAGGCTCAGGTCCTCGCCGACGGTCCTGCGACCGAAGAGGGCGAAATGGCCCTCGGCAAGAACCTGCTCGTCGCGTTCATGCCCTGGGAAGGTCACAACTACGAGGACGCGATCATCCTGTCGCAGCGCCTCGTGCAGGACGACGTCCTCTCTTCGATCCACATCGAGGAGCACGAGGTCGACGCCCGTGACACCAAGCTGGGCCCCGAGGAGATCACCCGGGACATCCCGAACGTCTCCGAGGAGGTCCTCGCGGACCTCGACGAGCGCGGCATCATCCGCATCGGTGCGGACGTCGTCGCGGGCGACATCCTGGTCGGCAAGGTCACGCCCAAGGGTGAGACCGAGCTGACCCCGGAAGAGCGTCTGCTCCGCGCGATCTTCGGTGAGAAGGCCCGCGAGGTGCGTGACACCTCGCTCAAGGTTCCTCACGGTGAGATCGGAAAGGTCATCGGCGTCCGCGTCTTCGACCGCGAAGAGGGCGACGAGCTTCCCCCGGGCGTGAACCAGCTGGTCCGCGTCTACGTCGCCCAGAAGCGCAAGATCACCGATGGTGACAAGCTCGCCGGCCGTCACGGCAACAAGGGCGTCATCTCGAAGATCCTCCCGATCGAGGACATGCCCTTCCTTGAGGACGGCACCCCGGTCGACATCATCCTGAACCCGCTGGGTGTCCCGTCCCGAATGAACCCGGGACAGGTCCTGGAGATCCACCTCGGCTGGCTCGCCAGCCGCGGCTGGGACGTCTCCGGCCTCGGCGAGGAGTGGGCGGAGCGGCTCAAGGCCATCGGCGCCGACAAGGTCGCCCCCGGCACCAACGTCGCCACCCCGGTCTTCGACGGCGCCCGCGAGGACGAGCTCACCGGCCTGTTCGAGCACACGCTGCCGAACCGCGACGGTGACCGCCTGGTCCTGCCTTCCGGCAAGGCCCGGCTGTTCGACGGCCGCTCCGGCGAGCCGTTCCCGGAGCCGGTCTCGATCGGCTACATGTACATCCTCAAGCTCCACCACCTGGTCGACGACAAGCTCCACGCCCGTTCGACCGGTCCGTACTCGATGATCACGCAGCAGCCGCTGGGTGGTAAGGCGCAGTTCGGTGGTCAGCGCTTCGGTGAGATGGAGGTGTGGGCGCTCGAAGCTTATGGCGCCGCTTACGCCCTCCAGGAGCTGCTGACCATCAAGTCCGATGACGTCACCGGCCGCGTGAAGGTCTACGAGGCCATCGTCAAGGGCGAGAACATCCCCGAGCCGGGCATTCCCGAGTCCTTCAAGGTGCTCATCAAGGAAATGCAGTCGCTCTGCCTCAACGTGGAGGTGCTGTCCTCGGACGGCATGTCCATCGAGATGCGCGACACCGACGAGGACGTCTTCCGCGCGGCGGAGGAGCTCGGTATCGACCTGTCCCGGCGTGAGCCGAGCAGCGTCGAAGAGGTCTGACGGGCCTGACGGGGGGCTCGCTCAAGAGCCCCCCGTCATCCCCGGGACCGTTCAGACCATGATTGAGACTCGACCCCGAAAGAGGGATTGACGCACAGTGCTCGACGTCAACTTCTTCGACGAGCTGCGGATCGGCCTTGCCACCGCGGACGACATCCGAACCTGGTCCCACGGCGAGGTCAAGAAGCCGGAGACCATCAACTACCGCACGCTCAAGCCCGAGAAGGACGGACTCTTCTGCGAGAAGATCTTCGGTCCGACCCGGGACTGGGAGTGCTACTGCGGCAAGTACAAGCGTGTCCGCTTCAAGGGCATCATTTGTGAGCGTTGTGGCGTCGAAGTCACGCGCGCCAAGGTGCGTCGTGAGCGCATGGGCCACATCGAGCTTGCCGCTCCCGTCACCCACATCTGGTACTTCAAGGGCGTTCCGTCGCGTCTTGGCTACCTGCTGGACCTCGCGCCGAAGGACCTCGAGAAGGTCATCTACTTCGCCGCGTACATGATCACGTTCGTGGACGACGAGCGCCGCACCCGCGACCTCCCGTCGCTGGAGGCCCACGTCTCCGTCGAGCGCCAGCAGATCGAGAACCGCCGCGACGCGGACCTCGAAGGCCGCGCGAAGAAGCTCGAGACCGACCTGGCCGAGCTCGAGGCCGAGGGCGCGAAGGCCGACGTACGCCGCAAGGTGCGCGAAGGTGCCGAGCGCGAGATGAAGCAGCTGCGCGACCGTGCGCAGCGCGAGATCGACCGTCTGGACGAGGTCTGGTCGCGCTTCAAGAACCTCAAGGTCCAGGACCTCGAGGGCGACGAGCTGCTCTACCGCGAGCTGCGTGACCGCTTCGGCACGTACTTCGACGGTTCGATGGGTGCCGCGGCGCTGCAGAAGCGCCTGGAGTCCTTCGACCTCGAGGAAGAGGCCGAGCGCCTCCGCGAGATCATCCGTTCCGGCAAGGGCCAGAAGAAGACCCGTGCGCTCAAGCGCCTCAAGGTCGTCTCCGCGTTCCTGCAGACCAGCAACAGCCCCAAGGGCATGGTTCTGGACTGCGTGCCGGTGATCCCGCCGGACCTGCGTCCGATGGTGCAGCTGGACGGTGGCCGCTTCGCGACCTCCGACCTGAACGACCTGTACCGCCGCGTGATCAACCGCAACAACCGTCTGAAGCGTCTCCTCGACCTCGGTGCCCCCGAGATCATCGTGAACAACGAGAAGCGCATGCTTCAGGAGGCCGTCGACGCGCTGTTCGACAACGGCCGTCGTGGCCGTCCGGTGACCGGTCCCGGTAACCGCCCGCTGAAGTCCCTGAGCGACATGCTCAAGGGCAAGCAGGGTCGATTCCGTCAGAACCTCCTCGGCAAGCGCGTGGACTACTCCGCGCGCTCCGTGATCGTCGTCGGCCCGCAGCTGAAGCTGCACCAGTGCGGTCTGCCCAAGGCCATGGCGCTGGAGCTCTTCAAGCCGTTCGTGATGAAGCGCCTGGTCGACCTGAACCACGCGCAGAACATCAAGTCGGCGAAGCGCATGGTCGAGCGCGGCCGCACGGTCGTGTACGACGTGCTCGAAGAGGTCATCGCCGAGCACCCGGTTCTCCTGAACCGTGCGCCCACGCTGCACCGCCTCGGCATCCAGGCCTTCGAGCCCCAGCTGGTCGAAGGCAAGGCCATCCAGATCCACCCGCTCGTCTGCACCGCGTTCAACGCGGACTTCGACGGTGACCAGATGGCCGTGCACCTGCCGCTGTCGGCAGAGGCGCAGGCCGAGGCCCGCATCCTGATGCTGTCCTCGAACAACATCCTGAAGCCGGCCGACGGTCGTCCCGTCACCATGCCGACCCAGGACATGGTGCTGGGTCTGTTCTTCCTCACCACCGACGGCGAGCTCCGTGACACCAAGGGCGAGGGCCGCGCGTTCGGCTCCACGGCCGAGGCGACCATGGCGTTCGACGGTGGCGAGCTGGCTCTGCAGTCGTCCGTCGACATCCGCTTCCCGGTGGGCACCATCCCGCCGCGTGGCTGGGTGCCGCCGGTCGCCGAAGAGGGCGAGCAGGAGTTCCAGCCGGGCGACAGCTTCCGTCTGCGCACCTCCCTGGGCCGCGCGCTCTTCAACGAGCTGCTGCCCGAGGACTACCCGTTCGTCGACTACTCGGTGGGCAAGAAGCAGCTCTCCGAGATCGTCAACGACCTGGCCGAGCGCTACCCCAAGGTCATCGTGGCGGCGACGCTCGACAACCTGAAGGCGGCGGGCTTCCACTGGGCGACCCGTTCGGGCGTCACCGTGGCCATCTCCGACGTCGTCGTGCCCGAGGCCAAGAAGGCCATCGTCAAGGGCTACGAAGACATGGACGAGAAGGTCCAGAAGCAGTACGAGCGCGGCCTGATCACCAAGGACGAGCGCACGCAGGAGCTCATCGCGATCTGGACCAAGGCGACCAACGAGGTTGCCGAGGCGATGAACGCGAACTTCCCCAAGACGAACCCCATCTTCATGATGGTTGACTCGGGTGCCCGAGGAAACATGATGCAGATGCGACAGATCGCCGGTATGCGTGGTCTGGTGTCGAACGCGAAGAACGAGACCATCCCGCGTCCCATCAAGGCCTCGTTCCGTGAGGGCCTCACCGTTCTGGAGTACTTCATCTCCACGCACGGTGCCCGTAAGGGTCTGGCGGACACCGCCCTGCGTACCGCCGACTCGGGTTACCTCACCCGTCGTCTGGTGGACGTCTCGCAGGACGTCATCATCCGCGAGGAGGACTGCGGTACCGAGCGCGGTCTGAAGCTCAAGATCGCCGTTCGGGACGAGACCGGTGTCCTGCGCAAGGCCGACGACGTCGAGACCTCGATCTACGCCCGCATGCTGGCCGAGGACGTCGTCATCGACGGCAAGGTCATCGCGCCGGCGAACGTCGACCTCGGTGACGTCCTGATCGACGCCCTGGTCGCCAACGGCGTCGAGGAGGTCAAGACCCGCTCGGTCCTGACCTGTGAGTCCGCGGTCGGCACCTGTGCCTTCTGCTACGGACGCTCGCTCGCCACCGGCAAGCTGGTCGACATCGGTGAGGCGGTCGGCATCATCGCCGCCCAGTCCATCGGTGAGCCCGGTACCCAGCTGACGATGCGTACCTTCCACACCGGTGGTGTGGCCGGTGACGACATCACGCAGGGTCTGCCGCGTGTCGTCGAGCTCTTCGAGGCCCGTACCCCGAAGGGTGTCGCCCCGATCTCCGAGGCCGCCGGCCGCGTGCGGATCGAGGAGACCGAGAAGACCAAGAAGATCGTCATCACGCCGGACGACGGTGCCGAGGAGACGGCGTTCCCGATCTCCAAGCGCGCCAAGGTCCTCGTGCACGAAGGTGACCACGTCGAGGTGGGCCAGAAGCTCACCGCGGGTGCCACCAACCCGCACGACGTGCTGCGCATCCTCGGTCAGCGCGCGGTCCAGGTCCACCTGGTCGGCGAAGTCCAGAAGGTCTACAACTCGCAGGGCGTGTCGATCCACGACAAGCACATCGAGATCATCATCCGGCAGATGCTGCGCCGCGTGACGATCATCGAGTCCGGCGACGCGGAGCTGCTTCCGGGCGAGCTGGTCGAGCGGTCGAAGTTCGAGACCGAGAACCGTCGTGTGGTCACCGAGGGCGGTCACCCCGCCTCCGGCCGTCCGCAGCTGATGGGTATCACCAAGGCCTCGCTGGCGACGGAATCCTGGCTGTCGGCCGCCTCCTTCCAGGAGACGACCCGAGTCCTGACGGATGCGGCGATCAACGCCAAGTCCGACAGCCTCATCGGCCTCAAGGAGAACGTCATCATCGGTAAGCTCATCCCGGCCGGTACGGGTCTGTCCCGCTACCGCAACATCCGGGTCGAGCCCACCGAGGAAGCCAAGGCCGCGATGTACTCGGCCGTCGGCTACGACGACATCGACTACTCGCCCTTCGGCACCGGCTCCGGCCAGGCCGTCCCGCTGGAGGACTACGACTACGGCCCGTACAACGGCTGAGTCGCAGCAGAGCAGTAGGCAGTAGGCAGTAACCGCAGGGCGCTCACCCGAAAGGGTGGGCGCCCTGCGGCGTTTCATCGGTGCGATCCGTCCAGATAGGGCCGGAGGTGATGCAGCCGGGTCCGGTGATCGGGGTGGCTGGACAACAGCCGGTCGATCAGCCGGTCCTTCTCCAGGACCGCGCCTTCCTCCTCGGCCAGGACCTCGCGCAGGAGCGCGGCCAGCATCGGCGCGAAGCCCAGCCGCGCCGCGTGTGCGTCGGCCCGCAGCTCGGCGCGGCGGCCGACCGCGGCGGTCAGGTAGGGCAGGGCGAGCAGGAGCAGAGGAAGGCCGTAGGTGGCCGCAAGGGTGCGGTACGCGAGGTAGCCGACCACAGCTGCGAGCGTGAGGGCGGCCATGGGGGACAGGGCCCGGGCGCCCTTGAGCCGCAGGCGGGTCAGCATCCGCCACAGGGCCCGGGCCGGGAGCCCGTACCACTGGCCGAGCAGCCCGGCCCAGGCGTGGCCACGTGTGTGGTGGCCCAGCTCGTGCGCCAGTACGGCCGCCAGCTGTGAGCGGGGCAGCCGCTCCAGGGCGTGACGGGTGACCCCGACGATGTGCCCGGCGGCTGCGAGTGCGTTGAGGCCGTCGCTGTCTTCGATCCACAGCTGGTAGCGGCTTCCGTCGACGCCCGCGCGGGCGGTGACCTCCCGCCACACCGGGGCGAGGGCGGCCGACTCCTGGGGGAGTGGCCGGTGCAGCCGCAGCAGATGGCGGGCGATGTGCTGCTCGGTGGGCCGGTGGAAGACCAGCACGCCCGAGCCGATCCAGAGCGTGACCGGTATCCAGGCGGGCAGCCCCAGCCAGAGCTCCAGCGCGAGCGATCCCATCACCACCACGGCGAGGGCGAGCAGGAAACCGGGCAGGTGCAGCGCGAGCCGCAGCCATGCGGTGGCGTCGGTGCCCCGCTGCCGGGCGAGGTAGGTGATGCGGGTACCGGGGGCGTGCCGGTAGACGAGGTCGTCGGGCTCGGAGCGCGGGGCGGGGTCGGGCATCGGGTACACGTGGTCCTCCGGTCAGCCGATGAGCAGGGCCGCGGGCAGCAGGAGTACGCCCGTGCAGAAGGCGAGCAGTCCGGTCCGGATCCACTGGTGCTTGCGGACGGCGATCCGGCTGTTCGCCGCGAGAGCCGCGCGCAGCGCGCCGCCGGGGTCCCGGTCGGTGGCGGCCAGGGCCTCTTGGAGCCGGCCCTGCCGGTCCGCGGAGGCGATGTCACCGAAGTAGGAGAGGGGGACCCCGGTCTGCCACGGGGTGGTGAGGTACCGGGGGAGTACGGCGAGCAGCAGGGCGGGCAGAGCCAGTGCGAGCGCTCCCGCTCCGGCCCACCAAACGGCTTGCCCGGGTGTCGACAGTTCGTCCGGCTGCCAGCGACGCCCGGCGAGCTGCGAGCTGAGTGCTCCGGCGGTCATCCCGAAGGCGCCGACCAGGAGGGCGGCCTTGCTGTCGGCCCGGGCTATCTCGACCCGGAGGTCGGCCAGCAGCCGGGCGGCGGGCCCGTTCTCGTCGTCGCTCACCGGGCGCCGCCGGGGCCGTCGGGGTGCTCCGGAACCGACCGTTCGACCGGGGGCGGCTCCGCGGGGGCGAACTGGCCGAGAATGCCGTGCGCGGCGGCGTTGATCGACAGCCTCCTGAGCGTCTCCAGCTCGAAGGGTTCGGCGCCGCCCTTGTCCAGCACCGCCGTCACCAGCTTCAGCTGCGCATCGAGCCGGTGCTCGTGGTCCTGGGCGAGACCTTCCAGGACCGCCTTCGAGTCCGCGGGATTTCGGGCCAGGTGCATGGCCCAGGCGTCGATTCCGCCCCGCGCCAGGTACTCCTGGTAGAAGGCGATGCGTTTGGCCTCGTACTCCTGGACCTCCAGCTGTCCCTGCTGCGCGAGGACGCTGGCGGTCGTCTCGTGCTCGATGCCCTGGATGCGTCGCGCGTGCGCGAGGTTCTCCGCGTCCCGTCGTACCCGTACGGTCCACCGCACGCGCAGGCCCGCTTCCTCGCCGGGCGGCGCGTGGTCCCGAACGGCGGACAGCACCGCGGCCTCGGCGGCGGCGCTCGCCGCGATGGGGAACCCGCGGGCCACCGGGCGGGCGGCCCGTTCCAGCTCACCCAGCAGCAGCCGGGGCACGTCGCGCTGGCCGCTGCGGACGAACAGGGCCGGGTCGGTCACCTGCCAGTCGAGATCCACGGCCACGTCGAACTCGTGGGCGTCGTCACTGCTGGGCAGGAGGATCTGCTCGCGCACCCGGTGGATGCCGAGGTCCACTTCGTAGACGGCCGTGTATCGGTGACGGGCTCCGCGCGGTCGGTGCGGGGGCAGATAGGTGTCGTACGTGCCGCGCGCGGTCGAGCAGACCAAGGCGTTGTCGATGCGGGTGGGGATCGTGCGGACGAGGTCGAACCGGCCGAGCTGGCGCACGGTGAGGACCGGATCGATCAGCTGGGTGTGCCGGTCGGCGTGCTGGTCCCAGTCGGGTACACGCAGTAACGGGTTGTCCACGAGGGGCTCCTCTCAGGCGGTGGCGGTGGCGAGGCTGGGGACGAGGGCGCGCAGTCGGCCAGCCGCCGCGGGCGGGGGACGGCCGTCGAGCCCCGGCACGGCGCCGAGCAGGTGATGGAGCCGGGCGGCCTCGCGGGGATCGGTGACGAGGGCGGGAAGCAGGGCGGCCAGGGCCCTCTCGGTACCGGAATCGACATCGGCCGCCCGGACCCATCCGTGCATCACGTCCTCTGCGGCGCGGTTGTGCTCGCGGTCGCCGAGGGCGGTGCGCAGCAGTCGGGCGATGCCGTCTGCGCCGCTGTCGGACTCGGTGGACCGGACGAGCAGGGTCGGACAGCGCCCGTTGTCGCTCTGCGGACAGGCCACGAGGAACCCGTTCAGAGCGAGGGCCCGCGTGGCGGGATGGTCGTCCAGGGTGCGGTTCAGCTCGGCCAGGACCGTTTCGGCGGCGGCGGAGAGTAGCAAGAGGGCCACGGAATGGGAGAGCTCCCTGACGATGTGCTCGTCGGGTTTCGTCAGCTGGTGCTGCGTACGGGCCTGGGCGCGCAAAGCCGCGAGGGTATCGACCGGCCGATCCGGGCCTATCAGGCCCTGCGCGCGGACGGCTACCCAGCAGCGCTTCGCCGCCTCGCCGTCGGTGCTCCAGACATCGACGATCTTCGCGATGTTGGGGACGTCGAACCGGTACGCGAAGGTGAGGGCGCTGACCGCGGTCAGCTGCTGCCGGGAGTCCTTTGCCGCGGCCCAGCGCTCGATGATCAGCGCCATGGTCGACGGCAGGTCGGTGAGGGCGAGAACGGCCACGGTGGCGGCGGCGCGGGTGCGGACGAAGGGGCGACCGTCCGTGGAGAGCTGGCCCAACCAGGTGATGAGCGCCGGGCGGGCGTCGGGGTGGCCCGTCCACACCTGCTTCAGCAGCACGGGGGCCGTCCTGGGGTCCTTGAAGTAGGCGTTCTCCTGTCGGACCACTCCCCATTCGGTCTGCTCGTCCGACGACCGGAGAGCAGCACGGGCGATCTCGAGCCGCTTGCCGATGTGCGTACCGAACACGGGAATGCGCTCACCGTGTTGGGGGTCTCCGGTTCTGCGCAACCCCTCGAAGAGCCGGTCGCTGAGTTCGGCCGTCAGGGCGTAGGGGCCGTCGTTGAAGGCCGCGAGTGCGATCAGGAACGACTTCTCCCGCAGGGAGAGCGTGTCCTCGGCCTCTTCGAACCACTCCTGGACCTGGCGTTCCAGAGCCAGCTGGGCGTAGTCCTCGATGGCGCTCTTGTCGTCCTGGACGAGGACGTCGGCGTACGGGACCACCTCGCGCAGCTGGTTCTCCTGGGCGAGGAACCGGGTGACGGCGGGCAGGGCCATCAGCCGCTGTGCCGTGGGCGCGTCCACCTGCCGGTCGAGCCGGGCGGCGAGTACCGCTCGTGCGGGGGGCGGCGTCCAGTGGGCTCGCTCGATGGTGTCCTCGACGTACGGGCTGTGGCCCGTGGTGATCACCAGGTACGAACCCTTGCCGCGCAGTCGGTCTCGCACCGTGAGGAGCTGGGTTTCGCGCAGCGGCAGCTGGCGGGTGATCTCCAGGTCGAACACCACGTGGCCGCAATGCTCGTCCGGGAGGATGTCCTCCGGTTTGGTGGCACGGTCCACGGACTGCACGGAAGCGGCTCCGACCGCGCGCAGCAGCATGAGTGCGGTGGTGCGGCGACCGGTGTGCGGGTGTCCCGTCAGGACCAGCACGTGCTCATCGCGAAGCCGCTGCACCAGGGCGTGGAAGCAGGTACCGTCCGTGACGAAACCGTCCGCCAACCGGTCCAGGGTCTCCTGGGGCAGCCTCCCCGATGTGGTCACGGCGGACCCGTAGCCGCCGAAGGAATGGAAATGCACACCACCGCTGATGTGGTGGGCGGCGACGCCGTGGTTCACGCCGTCGAAGCTCATCAAGTGCGGGGCGTGGGCGTCCAGGTCGCGGAGGGCGTCCCACGCCTCTTGGGTCTGTTGTTCCGATTCTTCTGGTGCGCCCTGGGCTTGGTCCACAGCCTGGGGTTCGGCCTCGTCGCTCACCTCCGGCCGCCCGGGTCGCCGAAGCTGATGTTGCCTTGTACCTGGTGCGCGACGACACCGTGGTTGGTCCCCCGGAAGGCGAGGCCCGGGGGCTCGGGTGCCGGGGCAGCCGGGGCGGCGGCAGCGGGGGCGGCGGCAGCGGGCCCCGGGGCCGAGGGCGAGGCCGGGAGCGGGCCGCGTAGCCAGGCGCCCAGCGGGCCGTTCTTGCTGGGGAACGTGACGTGGGTGAAGTCCTCCGACCGGATCCCGAGGTGGTTGTGGCGCACGATGCCCGTGTGCACCGACTCCGAGACGCACAGGGCGTAGTCGTCCGAGCTCTCCCGGAGCGCCGCGCGCAGCGGGTCGGCGTCCAGCAGGCGGCATGCCTCGTTGAGGTCCGAGCCGACCCAGCCGTGGCCGTCCAGGGTGACGAAGCCGGTCGCGAGGACCGTCCGCAGGCGGATCCGAGCCGATTCGGCCGCCAGTCGGTTCACTGCGTGGAGTTCGGCGGGAACGTGGCTGAGCAGGGTGCGGAGCAGGGTCGTGAGCGGGACCGACGTGTCGATCAGCTCCATGACCGCGTCGCCGCGGTCCTCGTGCAGCCGCACGGTCTGGTCGACTCCGGCGGCCTGCAGGGAGCGGTCGACGATGCCGTAGAGCATGCGGCGCAGATAGCCCTGTTGGACGTCGTCGCGGTCGCTGAAGCGCTCGGTGTCGATGAGGAGGATCGAGTAAGGGAGCGGGTGTGCCGTCGGCGGATTCGTCGTCATGGGAGGAGCGTGCGGCAGTACGGGACCACGGCGTGAGGTCGTATGACGCTGCCGGAGTGTGACCGTGTGCACTGAAGACGGCGGTGCTCAGCCCGCTGGTGGCTGGGCCCGGGCGATCCGGCGCAGGACGTCCGGCCGTACGATCACCAGCGCGCGGCGGCCCGTGCTGACGACCCCGCGGTCGCGGAGGTCCTTCAGCGCGCGCTGGACCATCTCGCGCGACGCGCTGACGGCCCCCGCCAGCTCCTGCTTCGTCAGCGGGACCCCCACCTCGACGCCCTCGTCCGTGCGTCTGCCGTGGATCTGGGCCAGGTCCAGGAGGAGGATCGCCAGGCGCTCGCGCACGCTCAGCGAGGCGAACTCGAGGCTGCGCCGGTCCGACGCCCGGTTCCGGTCGGAGACGAGGGCGGCCAGCTGGAAGAAGACCTCGGGGTTGCGGCCGAGGAAGAGGCGGAAGCTCTCGTGCTCGATCACCACGGCGCGGACGCGTTCGAGCGCGGTGACGGTCGCGGAGCGGGGCCGCCGGGTGAGGGCCGCGGATTCGCCGATGATGTCGCCCGGACCGCGGAGGGCGAGGAGTGCCTGGTACCCGTTCGCGTGCGCGGCCGTGACCTTGGTCCAGCCGTGCAGCACCAGCAGCACGTGGGCCGTGGGCTCGTCCTGGTGGAGCAGGGCGGCACGGGGCGGATAGGTCACCTCGCGGCCCAGGGCCCGTAACGCCGCGCCGTCCGCGCCCTCCAGCCGGGCGAGGAAGGGGACGCGATCGTCCAGCCCGCCGTCCCCGCTCGTGACGTGTGTGTCCGCGCCCATCCGCTGCCGCCCCCCGCCCGGTGATCAGGGCGGTCAATGTACTGAACACCGGGTTCGGGCGGTCCCGGAACGACGGTATTAGCCGCCCGCGCCCCTGCGGCGGCGGGAGGTCACCGTGACCGAGAGGAGGGCCAGGAGGGACAGGGCGCCGGCTGTCAGGCCCGGGGTGAGGCCTCGGGGCGTGAAGGTGCATGCCACCTTGCCCGTGGACGGGGTGACCGGGAGGGAGACCAGGCCGTGGAAGGAGGCCGGGGTGGCGGTGGCGTCGCCCGCCGTGCACTGCCAGCCGGGGACGTCGGTCATCGCGAAGACCGCGGTGCCGGAGGCGCCCCGGGGGAGGGTGGCCTCGATGGAGTGGCCGCCCGCGGTGACCTTGGTGGCTCCGGTGGCGGTCAGGTGGGCCACGGCCGCCGTCAGCTTCGGGCGGTCCAGGCAGCCGACGGGGGAGCGGGGGGCGAAGGCCCGGGTCTGGGTCTCCACCGTCACCTCGACCTTGCCGGAGGCGGGGACCGGGCCGAGCCCCATGACGCCGGTGACCTTGTCCTCGATGGGGCGCCGGGTGCCGTCCGTGACCACCGTGCCGTAGAGGGCGGGGGAGTACCAGAACAGCTCGGAGCCGGGGGTGCAGCGGGCGGTGTACGTCTGTGCGGTGTCCGTCCCGGTACGGGTGACCTCGGGGACGTCGTACACGGCGGCGCCCAGGACGTTCTCCTGGTGCGCGTACACGCTGTCGGGCGGGTTGGGCGAGGTGAAGGGCGCGGTGCGCACGGTGACCAGGGGCGGGGCCGGGAAGCGGGTGCCCGTCCAGCTGTTCGCGGTGTCGCCCGGGCGGACCCGCGCGCCGATCGAGAAGATCGCGTCGAGGACCGGGTTGTCGGCGCCGAAGAAGGTCCGGCCGTCGTTCTTGAAGCCGTAGCCGAGGGGTTCGAGGGCCTTGTACGTCGCCTCGGGGAGGTAGCTGCTGTAGTACTGCGGGCCTTCCGCCCGCAGGGCCAGCGCGTCGTTGTACGAGGTCTGCGGCGCGCCCGAATCCGTCCGGTATGTGGGCCAGCCGTCCACCTGGCGGACCGCGTCGAAGTGGTTCGTGATCGACCGGTTCGAGGTCGCGGCCGGTGTGGCCCAGCGCTCGCGGGCCCGGCGGGAGTCGGCGTTCACCGCGGCCAGGGTGGATTCGGCGAAGACCACGCCGACCATCAAGGCCGCCGCGACCGGGACCAGTACACGGCGCTTCTCGCCCATGCCCAGCAGCAGCAGGGCGAGCAGCGAGACCCCGCCGCCGCCGAGGACGGCGGCCCAGGTGTAGCCGCCGAAGTCGTTGGTGTGGCGCAGTACGAAGGTGGCCACGACCAGCAGCGCGGCGGTGAGCGCCAGGTGCAGCGGGCGCGGCCGGTGGGCCAGCGCGAGCCAGGCCAGGATCACCAGCATGCCGCTGAAGACGAAGGCCTCGCGGTACGGGTTGCCGTTCGGGACCGCCAGGCCGTGCCACACGTACTGCGTCGGCGGGAACTGGAAGGAGGCGGCCACCAGCACGATCGCGGCGCCCCACACCAGCCGGGTGCGCCGGGCGATGGCGGTGTTCAGCAGGAAGGACCCGGCCAGGATCAGGCCGAGCGAGGCGATGTAGAGCCGCGGCCGGCCGCCCCACAGGTGGGTGGCGGGCAGCATCCCGGTCAGGAAGACCTCGATGCGCTGCGGGGTGAAGGAGGACGCCTCGGTGGGCTGCGCGGCGCCACTGGAGAGGAAGGACGGCAGCAGCAGCGGGAGGGTGAGCATGATGCCCACGGCGGCGGCGGTGGCCGCGCGCCACACGGCCCGCAACCGCGCACCGGACTCCATGTCCCGGGTGATGAGACGGATGGCGAGGAGCACGCAGGCCGCCATCGTGGCCATCATCGCGGTGTAGAAGTTGCCGTACCAGGCCAGCGCGACGAGGACCGCGACCGAGGGCCAGCGGCGTTCCTCCAGGCACCACTCGACCGCGATCCCGAGCATGGGAAGCGCCACCAGGCCCCACAGCCACATCGGGATGTACGAGGCGTCGCTGAGCGCCCACCCGCACAGCCCGTAGCAGGCGCCGAGCACCCCGCGCTGCCACCAGGGGCCGGGGACCAGCTTGCCGAGGTAGACGGCCATCAGGGCCGCCGCCAGCCCCATGGTGAGCGGGGTGACCAGGAAGACGGCGAGGTCGACGTGGGCCCGCGGGACCAGCACGGTCAGCCAGGAGACCGGGTTGCCGAGGTAGGTGTAGTAGTCCGAGAGGAACTGCTGTCCGAAGCCGCCGCGCCAGGTGAACAGCAGGTCCCCGGCGGCCTGGCCGTGCACCAGGTCCCAGAGCGCGCGGTGGAAGGGCACGTACTGGTTGGCCTGGTCGTTCAGGGCCCGCCCGGTGTCGCCGAAGGGGAAGGTGCCCCGCAGCGCCCAGGCCGAGCAGAACGCGGCCGAGGTGACGAGGAAGGCGAGCAGGGGCGCGTACAGCCGCCGCAGGGCCTGCCGCGAGCGGCGGCGGGCGGGCCGGCCGGGCTCAGGGGGCGGGCCGCCGACCGCTGACCGCTCCGATGCCACGGTGCCCAATGTCTCGCTCCTGTGCTCGCCGATGCGCGCTGCTCAGTGATCGGTATGATGGTTGGTTTCGGGTAGTTTAAGCGGCCGCGACCTGCGCCTACGGGGGCGGTCGCCCCGGCCGGGGCATTTGTTTTGACCGGAGTGAATGCGGTAGGTACGCTCAGACCTTGTGCCTGGGGTGTGCCTGGGCTCCCGTGCGTGTCCATCAACCGCATGCGAGCCGCAACTGGCCACCGTTATCCGTAGGGTCTCCGCGCTGAGCGGGGGCTGAGCGGGTACGACACACCCGACCGCGTGGGTCGGCAAATGTTCCAGGTTAGCTTCACTACACGGCACACAGAAACCGGAGAAGTAGTGCCTACGATCCAGCAGCTGGTCCGTAAGGGCCGGCAGGACAAGGTCGAGAAGACAAAGACCCCCGCGCTTGAGGCTTCGCCCCAGCGTCGCGGCGTCTGCACGCGTGTGTTCACGACCACCCCGAAGAAGCCGAACTCGGCGCTCCGTAAGGTCGCGCGTGTGCGTCTGACCTCCGGCATCGAGGTCACGGCCTACATTCCGGGTGAGGGACACAACCTGCAGGAGCACTCGATCGTGCTCGTGCGTGGTGGCCGTGTGAAGGACCTGCCGGGTGTTCGTTACAAGATCATCCGCGGTGCGCTTGACACCCAGGCTGTCAAGAACCGCAAGCAGGCCCGCAGCCGCTACGGCGCCAAGAAGGAGAAGTAGAAATGCCTCGTAAGGGCCCCGCCCCGAAGCGCCCGGTCATCATCGACCCGGTCTACGGTTCTCCCCTGGTGACGTCGCTCATCAACAAGATCCTCCTGAACGGCAAGCGCTCCACCGCCGAGCGCATCGTTTACGGCGCCATGGAAGGCCTCCGCGAGAAGACCGGCAACGACCCGGTCATCACGCTGAAGCGCGCGCTCGAGAACGTCAAGCCGTCCCTCGAGGTCAAGTCCCGCCGCGTCGGTGGCGCCACCTACCAGGTGCCGATCGAGGTCAAGCCGGGTCGTCAGTCGACCCTCGCGCTGCGCTGGCTCGTGGGTTACTCCCGCGCCCGCCGCGAGAAGACGATGACCGAGCGCCTCATGAACGAGCTGCTGGACGCGTCCAACGGTCTTGGCGCCGCTGTCAAGAAGCGCGAAGACACGCACAAGATGGCCGAGTCCAACAAGGCCTTCGCGCACTACCGCTGGTAGTCCCAACCCACATCGAGACCGAGAGAAGACTGAGCCGATATGGCTACCACTTCGCTTGACCTGGCCAAGGTGCGCAACATCGGCATCATGGCTCACATCGACGCGGGTAAGACGACCACCACCGAGCGCATCCTGTTCTACACCGGTGTGTCTTACAAGATCGGTGAAGTCCACGACGGCGCTGCCACGATGGACTGGATGGAGCAGGAGCAGGAGCGCGGCATCACGATCACGTCTGCCGCGACGACCTGCCACTGGCCGCTCGAAGACGTTGACCACACCATCAACATCATCGACACCCCGGGTCACGTCGACTTCACCGTCGAGGTGGAGCGTTCGCTCCGCGTCCTCGATGGTGCCGTCACCGTGTTCGACGGTGTCGCCGGTGTGGAGCCGCAGTCCGAGACGGTGTGGCGTCAGGCCGACCGTTACGGCGTGCCGCGCATCTGCTTCGTCAACAAGCTGGACCGCACCGGCGCCGAGTTCCACCGCTGTGTCGACATGATCAAGGACCGCCTCGGTGCGGTTCCGATCGTCATGCAGCTCCCCATCGGCGCCGAGATGGACTTCCAGGGCGTTGTCGACCTGGTCACCATGAAGGCGTTCGTCTGGTCCGCCGAGGCGACCAAGGGCGAGATGTACGACATCGTCGACATCCCGGACACCCACAAGGAAGCCGCTGAAGAGTGGCACGCCAAGCTGGTCGAGACGGTCGCCGAGAACGACGACCAGATCATGGAGCTGTTCCTCGAGGGCGTCGAGCCCTCGGTCGAGCAGCTGCACGCCGCTGTGCGTCGCATCATCATCGGTTCCAAGGGTGAGGGTGGCGCCACCATCACCGCGGTGTTCTGTGGCACGGCGTTCAAGAACAAGGGCGTTCAGCCCCTGCTCGACGCGGTCGTCCGCTACCTGCCGTCGCCCCTGGACGTCGAGGCCATCGAAGGCCACGACGTGCGGGACGCCGAGGTCGTCGTCAAGCGCAAGCCGTCCGACGAGGAGCCCCTCTCGGCGCTGGCGTTCAAGATCATGCGCGACCCGCACCTCGGCAAGCTCACCTTCGTCCGGGTTTACTCGGGCCGCCTGGAGGCCGGCACCTCGGTGCTGAACTCCGTCAAGGGCAAGAAGGAGCGCATCGGCAAGATCTACCGCATGCACGCGAACAAGCGTGAAGAGATCGCCGCGGTGGGCGCCGGTGACATCGTCGCCGTCATGGGTCTGAAGCAGACCACGACCGGTGAGACGCTGTGTGACGACAAGGCACCCGTGATCCTGGAGTCCATGGACTTCCCGGCTCCGGTCATCCAGGTCGCCATCGAGCCCAAGTCCAAGGGTGACCAGGAGAAGCTGGGTGTCGCCATCCAGTCTCTCGCGGAGGAGGACCCCTCCTTCCACGTTCACTCGGACGAGGAGACCGGCCAGACCATTCTCGGCGGTATGGGCGAGCTGCACCTCGAGGTGCTGGTCGACCGTATGAAGCGCGAGTTCAAGGTCGAGGCCAACGTCGGCAAGCCGCAGGTCGCTTACCGCGAGACGATCCGCAAGACCGTCGAGCGTCACGACTACACCCACAAGAAGCAGACCGGTGGTACCGGTCAGTTCGCCAAGGTGCAGATCGCGATCGAGCCGATCCTCGAGGCCGACGGTCCGGCGTACGAGTTCGTGAACAAGGTCACCGGTGGCCGCATCCCGAGGGAGTACATCCCCTCGGTCGACGCCGGTGCGCAGGAAGCCATGCAGTTCGGCATCCTCGCGGGCTACGAGATGACTGGCGTCCGCGTCATTCTTCTCGACGGTGGCTACCACGAGGTCGACTCCTCGGAGCTCGCCTTCAAGATCGCCGGTTCGCAGGCCTTCAAGGAGGCCGCGCGCAAGGCTTCCCCCGTACTGCTCGAGCCGATGATGTCCGTTGAGGTCACCACGCCCGAGGAGTCCATGGGCGACGTGATCGGTGACATCAACTCTCGCCGTGGCCAGATCCAGGCCATGGAAGAGCGTCACGGTGCTCGCCTCGTGAAGGGCCTCGTGCCCCTCTCGGAGATGTTCGGCTACGTCGGAGACCTCCGCAGCAAGACCTCGGGTCGCGCCAGCTACTCGATGCAGTTCGACTCCTACGCCGAGGTTCCCCGGAACGTCGCCGAGGAGATCATCGCGAAGGCCAAGGGCGAGTAACTCTTCCGAGTACACGCTTTAGGCTTGTCACCGGAGCCTCTGGGGCAACAGGAGCAACCCTCCCGTTGCCCCGGGGTACCGGCTTTCCAGCAAAGATCACCTGGCGCCAATCTGTAAGGCGTACAGAACCACTCTCCAGGAGGACCCCGTGGCGAAGGCGAAGTTCGAGCGGACTAAGCCGCACGTCAACATCGGCACCATCGGTCACATTGACCACGGTAAGACGACCCTCACGGCCGCCATTACCAAGGTGCTGCACGACAAGTACCCGGACCTGAACGCGGCTTCGGCCTTCGATCAGATCGACAAGGCTCCTGAAGAGCGTCAGCGCGGTATCACCATCTCCATCGCGCACGTCGAGTACCAGACTGAGGCGCGTCACTACGCCCACGTCGACTGCCCGGGTCACGCGGACTACATCAAGAACATGATCACCGGTGCCGCGCAGATGGACGGCGCGATCCTCGTGGTCGCCGCCACCGACGGCCCGATGCCGCAGACCAAGGAGCACGTGCTCCTGGCCCGCCAGGTCGGCGTTCCGTACATCGTCGTCGCCCTGAACAAGGCCGACATGGTGGACGACGAGGAGATCCTGGAGCTCGTCGAGCTCGAGGTCCGTGAGCTCCTCTCCGAGTACGAGTTCCCGGGCGACGACCTTCCGGTCGTCCAGGTCTCCGCGCTGAAGGCGCTCGAGGGCGACAAGGAGTGGGGCGACAAGCTCCTCGGCCTGATGGACGCCGTCGACGAGGCCATCCCGACCCCGCCGCGTGACACCGAGAAGCCGTTCCTCATGCCCGTCGAGGACGTCTTCACGATCACCGGTCGCGGTACGGTCGTCACCGGCCGTATCGAGCGTGGTGTCCTGAAGGTCAACGAGACCGTCGACATCATCGGTATCAAGGAGCAGAAGACCACCACCACGGTCACCGGTATCGAGATGTTCCGCAAGCTGCTCGACGAGGGCCAGGCGGGCGAGAACGTCGGTCTGCTCCTCCGCGGCATCAAGCGCGAGGACGTCGAGCGCGGCCAGGTCATCATCAAGCCCGGCTCGGTCACCCCGCACAAGGAGTTCGAGGCTCAGGCCTACATCCTGTCGAAGGACGAGGGTGGCCGTCACACCCCGTTCTTCAACAACTACCGCCCGCAGTTCTACTTCCGTACCACGGACGTGACGGGCGTTGTGACCCTCCCCGAGGGCACCGAGATGGTCATGCCCGGTGACAACACCGAGATGACCGTCGCGCTGATCCAGCCGGTCGCCATGGAAGAGGGCCTGAAGTTCGCCATCCGTGAGGGTGGCCGGACCGTCGGCGCCGGCCAGGTCACCAAGATCAACGCCTGATCTTGATCTGACCTGGTAGCTCTTCGGAGCGCCAACCACTGAGGGGCCCTTCCCCCGCCGCGAGAGCGGTGGGGGAAGGGCCCCTCGGCGTTTCACCGGACTCGGCGTTCCACCGGACCGCGGGGTCGGGGAGCGGGGTCCGGAAGGCAGGGGGCAGGGGCTAGGACCAGCCGTTGTCCTGCACCGTCGCCGACAGCGTGGGCGCCGACCAGCCGTTGTCCCCGGCCAGGGTCTGGCCCGAGCTGGACACCACAGGAGAGTGGCCGATAATGAGGGCCAACGCCGCGGCTACGCCGGCGATGAGCAGGGCGATTCGGGCAGAGATCGACTGCATTGTGTGGATCCTTTTCATGCTGATAGGTCAGAACAGCATCGGATTGAGTGACGACATGCGGCGCGGATCAGCCAGATTTTGCTTATCCGTGGTGTCCGGCTGCCTTGTCTTCGAGTAGCTTGCCGCCCGCAAGAGCCGCAGGGGACCCCCCTTGACCTGCGGTATTCACGTCTGTCGCAAACACGAAGGGTGGCGAAGTCGATGGAGTACGCCGAGGACGGAGCCACTGAGGCTCCGGAGGCGGAGCTGACCCCGGACGGGCTGCGGCTCTACGAGTTCGCGGCCGGTCTGCCCTCCTTCACGCCGGAGGAGGTGGCGGGCGTGCTCGGGCTCGGCGAGCTGGAGCTGTTCGCTGCCGTGGAGCAGCTGGAAGAGCTGCGGCTGCTGCGCCGGGACGCCGAGAACGTGAACCGGCTGGCGGTCGTCTCGCCGCAGTTCGCGGCCGGTCAGCTGCTGTGGCCGATGGAGCGCAGGATCCGCCGGCAGTCGGAGGCCGTGGAGCGGATCCGCACCTCGTTCGCGACGCTCGGGCCCTGCTACCAGAAGGGCCAGCAGCGCCAGCAGCGCAAGGCCGTGGAACTGCTGACCGATCTGGACGACGTACGACGTCTCATCGACGAGCTGACCGACAGCTGCCAGACCGAGGCCCTGCACGTGCAGCCGGGCGGCGCGCGTGATCCCGAGGCGCTGCAGAAGGCGCGCGGCAGCATGGGGCGGCTGCTCGAACGGGGAGTGAGCAGCCGGTCGATCTACCAGCACCCGGCCCGCTACAGCCAGCACACGGTGGAGTTCGCCGAGTGGATGATGGAGCGCGGTGCGGAGGTGCGGACCCTCGCGGACGGCCCGGACCGGATGCTGATCTACGACCGCCGGGTGGCGGTGGTCAGCGTGCAGGGCAATTCGGCGCACGCCCTGGCTGTGTACGAGCCCAATCTCGTGGCCTTCATGGTGACGTCGTTCGAGACGGCGTGGCGGGCGGCCGACCCGTTCCCGGTGGGCTTCGACCGCGAGTGGGCCAAGCAGGTCTCGGACGACCTGCGGCACTCGATCGTGCGGCTGCTGACCGAGGGCCTGGACGACAAGGCCATCTCGCGCAGGCTGGGGATGTCGGTGCGGACCGTGCAGCGGCACGTCGCGGAGATCATGCGCTCCTTCGACGCGAAGAGCCGCTTCCAGATCGGCTACCTGGTCGGCCTGGACGAGGCGGGCGTGGCGATCGACGGCGAGGGTGAGCGGGCCGGGGGCGCCGAGGGCGCCTAGGGCGCCGCCGCCCGGCTCACCACTGGGGCCGGGGCCTAGGCGGGCCGACGTCCCGGCGGCTGTGGCCCAGGGTCATGGCCCGGACGACGTCGGCGGTGTGCCGTCCGGCGAGCAGGGGCTCCAGCACGGCGCCGAGCGCGGCCGCGAGCCGCAGGTTCGCACCGGCCGGGTGCGCCGGCCCGCCCGCGGCGGGGGTTCCCGCGTCCCCGGGCGCCGGCCAGTCCAGCCCGGGCGGCGGGGCGCCGGGCAGGATCATCACGTACTCGTGTTCGCTCGCGTACGGCCCCCCGCGCGGCGAGCGGATCCACCAGGCGGGCCCGGCGCCCGCCAGCGACGGCACCGGCGGCGCGAGCAGCCGCGGGATCCGGCCGGTCAGCCGCCGTACGGCCGCCGACGCGGCCGCGGCCGGATCGTCCGCCCCGGACACGGGTGCGTGCGGCAGGGTGAGCGCGCCGCCGGGCAGGACTCCGTACAGCCAGGGCCCGGGCCCGCCGTCCGTGCCCTGGCCGGGGGTACGGGCGTAGACGTAGCACCGGACGGCCATCGGCCGCGTCACCGCCGGGGCAGCCGGTCCGGGAGGCCGAGCAGCAGCAGGGCCAGATTGACCCCGGGCCGGCCGAATTCCTCGTGGTAGCGGTCGATGACCACGTTCTCCTCGGCCAGCGAGGTCCGGGCGCCGCCGGAGGTGACGCGGGCGTGGGTCCGCTCGCGGGCGGCCTCGGCGCGGCGGCCGACGAGGTGGATGATCTGCTGGTCGAGGACGGCGATGTCATCGGGCTGCATGGGGTTCTCCGTTGCGGTGGTCACGGGGGGATCAGCCCGCCGGTACGAGTGCGGGGGCGCCGGAGTCGGCGGAAGCGGCGGGATCGGCGGGGGCGGTACGAGCCTTGCGGCGCAGCGTGGTCAGAGCGACGAACCCGCACAGGGCGGCCAGCGGCAGCCAGACCCAGGCGGGGTCGCCGAGGCCGATGAGCGCGATGCCCGCGGAGGGCCCGAAGAACATGCCGATGCCCATCATCGAATTGCACAGGGCGCTGGCCCGGGTCAGCTCGCGGTCGGGCACCTTGGAGATCAGCCAGGGGTGGAACGAGCAGGAGTACGCGCACTCGCCGAGCCCGAAGAAGGCGGCGTAGAGGATCAGGCCGGTGAGCTGGACGGGCCCGGGGCCGAAGGCGGTGGCGAAGGCGAGCAGGAACCCGGTCACCCAGAAGGCGACGGCGACGCGCAGTCCGCGTTCCTCGGAGTGCTTCTCCAGCAGCTTCCCCAGGGGGCGCTGGCAGGCGACGATCACCACGACGTTGACGGTGAGCATCACCGAGATCCAGCCGATGCCGGTGTCCATGAGCCGGTCCGCGACCAGCGGAGCGGTGGCTTCGAACTGGCTGAAACCGAAGAGGTACGCGCCGAACTGGAAGAGGGCGGCGGTCAGCGAGGCGCGGATCAGCATGCCGGTGCCGAAGGCGGGGGCGGGGACGGGGGCCGGGGCGGGGCCCGGGGTGTCCGAGGCGTCACCGGGCTCTGCGGGCTCTCCCGGCCCGCCGGCTTCCGCGATCCCGGGGACCTTGCGGGCCAGGGCCAGCACCAGGGCCACCGGCAGGTATCCGGCCGCGTTCACCAGCAGCAGCCAGGCGATGGCCTCCCGGGAGAAGACGGCGAGGAACAGCCCGGCCACGAGGGAGCCGCTTGCCAGTGTGGCGTTGAGGATCTGGTAGCGGCGGGCGAAGACCGCGCGCCGTTCCTCGGGCGGTACCAGGGAGTTGACGATCGGGATGATCGCGGCCATGAAGGCGCCCTGGCCCGCGCCGCCGAGCAGGGCCGCCGCGCCCGCCTCGGGCAGGGTCGTGGCCCCGGTCAGCACGCCGAAGCAGCCGACCCACAGGAGCAGGCCGAGGATGCCGAGGGCGTGCCGGGGGACGCGTACGACCGCGGCGGTGAGCAGCAGTGACACGGCGAGGTTGGCCAGACCGGACGCGCCGTAGTAGACGGCGACCCCGGCCGTTGCGATGTCCGGCTGGGCGGCCAGGTGGATTCCGATGAACGGGAAGACCATGCCGTAGCAGAACGACGACAGGCCGTGCAGGACCAGGATGCGGTTGACCGACCTGCGGCGGAGCGCGGCCAGGGCGTCGGGCGTCGGGCTCATGGGTGCCCTTCCTTCCGGAAGCGGAGGCGGAAGCGGGGATCGGGGATCGGGGAATCGGGAAGCCGGGGTCCGGGGTGCGGTGTCGCGTGAGGACCCGGAGATCAGGCCAGGTCAGGCCAGGTCAGGCCAGGTCAGGCCGGGTCAGGCGCCGGAGCCGGGCACGAGGGCGAGGATGCGGGCGGGGCTGCCCGAGCCGCCGACGATGGGCAGCGGCGCGGCGATCAGCACCGCGCCCTGGGCGGGCAGCCGGTGCAGGTTGCGCAGCTGGGTGATGCCGTACTTGTCGGCGCCGTGGAAGTACCAGTGGCAGGGGTAGGGCTGGTCCTCGAACTCGCCCGCGAGGCCCGCGTCGGTGCCGACCGTCTCCACGCCGATGCCGATGATCCGGGTCTCCTCGGCGAGCCAGCGGGCGCACTCCGGGGCGATGCCGGGGGTGTGCCGGCCGTTGAGGAAGGTGTCCTGGTCGCCCTGGCGGGCCTCCCAGCCGGTGCGGTAGAGCAGCCAGCCGCCCGTGGGGAGCGGTCCGTGCTCCTGCTGCCAGGCCTCCACATGGGCGCGGGTGAGCAGGAAGTCGGGGTCTGCGGCGGCCTCGGCCGAGAAGTCGAGGACCGCGGCGGGGCCGACCAGGCGCTGCGGCGGGACCTGGGAGACGTCGTCGAGGTTGCGGCCCGTGAGCCAGTGGACCGGCGCGTCGAAGTGGGTGCCGGTGTGCTCGGAGAGGCGGATGTTGTTCCAGTAGACGGTCGGTCCGGCCTCGTCGTAGTGGCTGATGACCTCGCGCGCGAACGGCCAGGGCTGGCCGCGCTCCGGCGGCAGCTGGATCAGCGGGGTCTCCTCGGACAGCGGCGAGGTGAGGTCGACGACCTCGACGGACCCGTCGAGCAGGCCGGTCAGCAGCGGTGCGAGGGCGGTGTCGGGGACGGCCGTGGCGGGGACGGCCGTGGCGGGGGCGGGCGCGGTGCTCATGCGGAGGTCTCCGTGGTGTGGACGATCGTGTTCCAGTGCCGGTAGTCGGGGTGCTGGTCGCGCACCACGGCGTCGTACAGCTCCTGGAGCTTGCGGGTGGTCACGCCGGGCCCGCCGTCGCCGACCGGGATCCGGTCGATGGTGGTGACCGGCGCGACCTCGGCGAGGGTGCCCGCGACGAAGATCTCGTCGGCGGTGTACAGCTCGGTGCGGTCGATCTCGCGGCGCTCCATCGGGATGCCCAGCTCGTTCGCGGCGAGCTCGCCGATGGTGGCGACGGTGATGCCCTCGAGTACGCCGCTGGTCCCGGGCGGGGTGACGAGCTTGCCGTCGCGCAGCATGACCACGCAGGAGCCGGGGGCCTCGGAGACGGTGCCGCGCTGGTTGAGCAGGAGCGTGGTGTCGTAGCCGTTGCGGACGGCCTCGTGGTGGGCGAGACGGCTGTTGTGGTAGTTCGCGCCGGCCTTGATGCGCGGCGGCATGCTGTCGTCGCTGATCCGGCGCCAGGAGGAGATGGTCGCGGAGAGCCCGCCGTCGAAGCCGCGGCCGCGCGGGGCGCGGGTGGTGGTGATGTGCGCGCCGGCGTCGTCGGTGTGGCTGAGCGGGTCGCCGTTCGGGCCCATGTTGAAGTACGAGACGACGCAGATGTGGGCGTCCTCCTCGAAGGCGTTGGCCTTCAGGACGTCGAGCACGCCCTGCTTCAGCTGCTCGTCGGTGAAGGGGATCTCCATGCGCAGCGACTTCATCGAGCGGCGCAGCCGGGCCAGGTGCTCGTCGATGCGGAAGACCGCGAGGCCCTGCTGGTCGGGGCGGCGGTAGGCGCGCAGGCCCTCGAAGACGTTGGCGCCCCAGAAGGCGCCCTGCGAGCGGGCGTGGACGGTGCAGTTCTCCCAGTCCACGACGGTGCCGTTGAGCCAGGCGTGGGTGGGGAGCTGGGGGAGCTGGGGGGCGGTCATGGCGAACTCCTGCGGGGAAGAAGGGGGGGTGGCCGGGCGGCCGGGTCAGACGCCGACGGGGATCCGGGCGTCCGCCGCGGTGGTGTCCTCGGCGGCGGCCGCCGTGGCCAGCGCGCAGCGGGCGAGCGTGTCGCCGTACTGCTCCGGGCGGGTGGCGTCGGCCAGCGCGCCGAGGTGGCCGTCGGGGCGGACGACCAGGCAGGTGCCCTCGGTGGCCCGGTAGGCGGCGCGCAGGACGCTGTCGCGGTCGCGCAGTACGGTCACGCCCGCGGGCATGTCGTCGGCGGGGCCGGCGGCCGGTACGGCCAGTTCGCCCTCGCGCAGGACCACGATCAGGTCGGCGGCCAGGCCGCGGGTGTCGGCGAGCGCGCGTTCGGCGAAGGCGCGGGCGGTCTCCCGGTCCCGGGCGAAGTACAGGCCGGTGAACCCGGCGCCGTACAGCTCGCGCATCCGGGCCGCGCCGGGGGCGGAGATCCGCGCGTCCGGGGCGAAGGCGCCCAGCAGCGGGTGGCGCAGGGCCGATTCGACGACCGGGGAGTCGACGTAGGTGTGCGGCTCGGCCATCTTGCCGCTGTTGACCTTGTCGCGGGCGCCCTGGAAGGGCTGGGACAGGGTGAGCAGCACCTTGCGGACCGTGCGGCGCAGCAGGTTCGGCGGCACCATGAACTTGATCGTGGCCTCGGTGACGGCCAGGTTCTCCTTCGCGGCGGCGTAGCGCTCGTCGTGGTACGTGTCGAGGAGGGCGTCCTCGGCCTTCCCCCGCATGACCAGGGCCAGCTTCCAGGCGAGGTTGTCGGCGTCCTGGATGCCGCTGTTCATGCCCCGGGAGCCGTACGGCGGCAGGGAGTGGGCGGAGTCGCCCGCGAAGAAGATCCGGCCGATCCGGAACTTATCCACCACGCGCTGGTGGAAGCGGTAGGTGGACAGCCAGTCGATCTCGTAGTCCACGTCGCCGATGACCGCGCGCACCCGCTGGTCGAAGCGGCCGTCGGCGCGCTCCGCCTCGATGTCGGTGTTCGGGGCGAGCTGCCAGTCGATGCGCCAGATGTCGTTCGGCTGCGGGTGCATGACCAGCTGGCGGCCCGGGTTGAACGGCGGGTCGTAGTGGAAGTGGCGCTCCTTGGCGAGCGGCAGCTTCACCTTCAGGTCCGTGATGAGGAAGCGGTCCTGGTGGCTGTAGCCGGTCCAGGCGACGCCGGTGAGCGCCCGCAGGGGGCTGCGTACGCCGTCGCAGGCGACGAGGTAGCGGCAGGTGTAGGTGCGCGGACCGTCCGGTGTGGCGGCGGTGACCGTGACCCCGTCGGCGTCCTGCACGGCGTCGGTGATCTCGTGCGCCCAGCGGACCTCGGCGAGCGGCTCGGACTCGATCTTCTCCAGCAGCAGCTGCTCGATGCGGAACTGCGAGATGTTGACGAACGGGCCGTAGCCGATCCGTCGGGTGTACTCGGCGGCGCGGATCTCCTTGCCGCGCACGTAGGTGCGGGCGGTGGTCCAGGTGACGCCCTCGGCGCCGATGGTCCCGGCGCAGCCGAACTTGTCGAGCACCTCCAGGACGTCGCCCTGGATCAGGCACGCCTTGGAGCCCTGCTTGCGCAGCTCGGGGTCGCGCTCGAAGAGGACGGACGGGATGCCGAAGGACGCCAGACGGGCGGCGAGGGCCATGCCGACGGGGCCGGCACCGACGATGCCCACGGGGATCAGGTCGTTGTTCATGCTGCTGCTTCGCCTTCGTTCGGGGTGCCGGTGGGGGCGGTGCGGGTGTCGGTGTCCGGCTCCTCGGTGACGCTGCGGAAGACCGGGATCTTGCGTACGGAGCTGAGGTACGGCGTGCCCTCGGTCGCGCCGGTCCCCGAGCGGGTGCCGAGCATCCGCACGGCGATCCGGTAGTGGGTCTGGCGCCAGCGGCGCAGCGCCCCGGAGAAGCCGAGCATCGAGGCGGTCAGCAGCTCGCGGTCGGCGGCCGTGAAGCGCGGGTCGCGCCGCGCGGTGGCGCAGGCCTCGTCGAGGGTCGGCTGGCCCGCCAGGATCCGCTCGCGCACCTCGGGGGTGGAGCGGTAGGCGGGGGAGTCGAGCCGGTCCTGGTCGGGGACCCGGCACAGCGACTCGACCAGCTTGTAGTTGCGGGACTGGATGGCGCTGGCGCCCTCGGTGAAGTCGCGGAACACCCGGAACGACTCGACCTGCATGGTCGCGAGCAGCGAGAACAGCGGGGCGGATTCGGCGAGCGCGCTCTCGGCGACCGCCAGCTCGGCCGCCGCCCGCTCCGTGCGGGCGCCGTCGAGGTGGCCGATGGCGGTACGGATGCTCAGCGCCAGCAGCGCGAACGTCGTCTCGAAGGTCTGGAGCACCCGGATGAACATGTGCTCGTCGTGCGATATGTAGACCGGCAGCATGCTCAGGCGCAGCACCTGGCGCTCGTGCCCGTCCAGCAGTTCGCCGTCGACCAGCTCCCACAGCTGGGCGGCCTGCCCGGCGGGGTCGTCGGCGGTGAGCCGGTCCCCGAAGCCGAGCCGCTCCAGCGCGGGCCGGGCCACCCGGACCGCGAGCCGGTGGCGCTTGTCCACGGCCCGCGCGTCGGGCCGCATCTCCGGCAGCCAGTCCGTGCGCCCCTCGGCGGCGGCCAGCTCGAACCGCAGCAGGTCGGCGAGGAGCTGCACGGTCAGCCGGTCCCGGGTCACCCGGGCCGCCGCGGTGGCCTCCGGGCCGTCGTCGGCGGTGGGCAGGCCCAGCACCCCGAGGGAGGTGTACGTCGGGTAGTCGTAGCGCCCGTCCCACTTGTCGAGCGCGGTGTCCAGGAACCGGTCCAGGAGCAGCCGCGCGGCCGCGTCGGCGCCGGTGGCCGGCTGCGGGGCGAGCCGTTCCCGGGCCAGGGCCAGCGACTTCAGGGTCGGGTCGCACACGAAGTGCTTGCCGACGAGGTGGAACTCCTGGAGCACGGCGGGGTAGGGGAACCGGCCGGGTACGGGATCGGTCAGCCAGTCGGTCAGCTCTTTCACGCTGGGGGTCTCACCTTCGGGAGCGGGACGGGGACGGGAAGGGCGGGCCCGGTCAGCGCGCGGAACGCGCGCACGGCCTGGCAGAGGGCCTCCACGTCGGCCGCGGAGTTGTAGTAGTGGAAGGACAGGCGCACCACGGGGCCGCGCGGACTGACCGCGATGCCGCGCGCGGCCAGCCAGCCGGCGAGGGCGCGCGGGTCGGTGTCGTACAGCCCGAGGTGGGCGCCCTGGAGTTCGGGTCTCTCGGCCCGGCGGACCCGTTCGCCCTGGGCGGTCAGGGTCCGTGCGGCGCGCTCGATGAGGGCCCCGACGTGGCGTCGTACGTCGTCCCAGTCGACCCCGTCGAAGAGGCCGAGGGCGGCGTTCGCGGCGTAGACGGCGGGCACGGCCGGGGTGCCGGTCTCGAAGCGGCGGGCGACCGCCGGGAAGTCGAGCCGCAGCGGGTCGAAGGCCATCGGCTCCACCCGCCCGAACCAGCCGGTGAGCTGCGGGTCCCGGTCGGTGGCCGGGCCGCCACGGGCGTAGAGGAAGGCCAGGCCGGGCAGTCCGGCGAGGTACTTCATCGTGCCCGCGACCAGGAAGTCGCAGCCGATCTCGGCGACGTCCACCGGCATCACGCCCACGGCCTGGTAGGCGTCGACGAAGGTCAGCGCGCCGGCGGCGCGGCCGGCCTCGACGATCTCCGCGACCGGGGGCCGTTCGGCGTACTGGTAGGTGGACATCGGGACCGAGACCAGCGCGGTGCCGGGCCCGAGGACGGCCGTGTAGTCGGCCGTCTCGATCCGCCCGCCGTCGCGGTCCCCGGTGAAGACGACCCGGGCGCCGCGCGGCTGCTGGGCGAGCCAGACGTGCGCGACGGAGGGGAACTCCTCGACCGTGGTGACGATCTCGGTCCGGGGCGCTTCCAGGGGCAGGGTGGAGACCGCCTGGTAGGCGCCGACGGAGGCGTTGGGCAGGATCGCGATCTGCTCGGGATCCGCGCCGATCAGCGACGCGAAGTTCTCCCGGGCCGCGTGGATCTCCTGCTCGAACCGGTCCCACGGGGCGCCGTGGGCGGCGATGGCCTCCTGCATCCGCTCCAGGGACGCGTCGACCGCGGTGGAGCGGGCGCCGAGGCTGCAGCTGGCCAGGTGGACCGTGCGCTCCAGCATCGGGAAGCCACGGCGGAAGGCGGCGGGGGTGATGGCGGGGGAGCTGCCGCCGGGACTGTCGGGACTGCCGGGACTGCCGGGGTTCATACCGGGCTCGTCCCGGCCCCGGCCCCGGCCCCGGTCCCGGCCTGCGGGTCGCCCCCGGCCGCGCCCATCGGGCAGACCGGCCGCGCGGGGCCTTCCAGGTACTCGGCGTACTCGGGCGCCGGTTCGTCCTCGCCCATCGGACCGCTCAGGGTCAGCTCGGTGCGCAGTTCCCACAGCTGGGGGAAGAACTTGTGCCCGATCAGCTTGGCCAGGAACTCCACCGGCGCGCCCTTGGTGCCGACCACGGAGTGGCCGATGACCCGGGTGGCCATCTTGTAGTGCTGGGTGCGCCACAGCGAGATCCGCTCGTCCCAGTCGATGAGCGCCTCGCAGAGCCGGTACTCCGGAGTGTCCTGGCCGCTGCGGTACACCTCGACGAGGTCGGTGCCGCGGGCCTCGGTCAGCCGCCGGAACGCCTTCTCCAGGTCCTGGCTGACCAGCCGGGCGGTCTTCCAGCCCGGGGATTCGAAGCCCGAGCCGTGCCCGAGGACCGTGCGGATGATCTGGAAGTCCCAGGGGGCCAGCTGCCGCATCATCTCCAGCTGGTCGGCGGTCATCCGCGCGCTCAGCGAGGCGCGGCCCAGCAGCCGGGCGGCGGTGTCGAGCCGCCCGGCGTCGATCTGCCGGGTGGCCTCCACGACCTCGTAGCAGGCGAGCTTGAGCCACAGCTCGGTCGACTGGTGGACGACCTGGAAGAGCATCTCGTCCCGGTGGATCATGTCCTCGGGGCGGCGCTGGAGCGACAGCAGCGTGTCGGTCCGCATGTAGCGCGTGTAGTCGTTGTCCCCTTCTCCGTCGAGTACGGGAACCGAATAGTCCTTGGCCACGATGCTCCTGTCAGGCGGTGGTGGTGGACAGGGCGAGCGGCTCGGCGCGTACCCGGAAGTCCTTGGCGGTGGCGGTGATGGCGGCCTCGGCGGCGGCGCCGGTCGCGGCGCGGAACCGGAAGCGGCCGCCGACGTGCTCGTAGTAGGCGTCCGCGTCGGGCAGCACCTCGCCGGGCCGGAGCACGACCTCGGCGTACGGCCCGTCGGCGCGGCCGGTCATGGAGGTCGACTCCGTGATGCGGCAGGGCCGTTCGGCCGGAGCGGGCACGAGCATCCAGCCGGCCACCTCGTCGGCGGCGTGCGGCGCGGCCGCGGTCGGCGGGACCGGCGGCAGCGGCTGGTCCAGCTGGAGCTGCCAGGCGGCGTGCATCAGGTCGTAGCCGTGCACCTCGCGCCAGAGGAAGGCGATCTCGGCCCCGCCGACGCGGGCGCCGCACTCCAGGAAGCGGCAGTGGGGGCGGCCGTCCTCGTCCCGGTCGATGAAGACCTCGAGGTGGAAGACGGTGGCCCGGCCGGGGGAGAGCGCGCCGAGGAAGGCGGTCGCGGCCTTCTCGACGGCCGCGTTGACCTCGGGGTCGTCGATCTCGACGGAGCCGAGGTGGTTCCCGTCGCGGAAGCCCAGGCAGGTGTTGAGGTACCGCGAGGCCCGCCAGGCGAGCAGCCGTTCGCCGTCGAAGACCCCGTCCACATGCGAGATCGGGGCGTCCACGAAGGCCTGCACCAGCATCGGCTCGCTGTCCAGGTCCAGCTCCGCGACCTGCCCGGGGCCGTCCACCCGGACCACGCCCGAACTGGAGCTGCCGGTGCGCGGCTTGACGATGACCGGCCAGCCCGTGTCCTCGCCGAAGGCGCGGACGGCGGCGGTGTCGGTCGCCGCGGCGAACAGGGGCACGTCCAGGCCCGCGTCGGCGACCGCGCGGCACATCACGTACTTGTCGCGGAAGACGATCTGCGAAGCCTGGCGCGGACCGGGTACGTCCCACTCCTCGCGCAGCGCCGCGCCGACGAGCAGGTCGTCCTCCTTGAGGGCGACGATCGCGGCGGGCGCGCCGTGCCGGGCGGCCAGGGAGCGCACCTCGGCGCGGACCCGCTCCAGGTCGTCGGTCGCGGGGACCAGGACGACCTCGTGGGCCTCGGGGGGCACGGAACCGGTGCCGACCTCGGTGCTCACGTAGCTGACGCGGTGGGTGGAGTGGTCGACGTAGCGGGTGAATTCCGCGTACCGCTCGCGCCATCGGTTGACGACGACGATGTGCGGGCGATCGGTGTCCGGGTTCGTCTCCGGGCTCATATCTGCTTCTCCTCGTCTTCCGTGCGGGTGGCTTCCGTGCGGGTGGCTCCCGGGTGGGTTTCTTCCGGGTGCGTGAATACGCAGGTGCCGCGGGTGCCGGGATTCGCGTAGGTGATGACGGAGCCGTCCTCCGGCGTGAGGGCGCGGACGAAAGCGCCGCCGAATCCCCGGGGGGTGACGAAGATTCCCCAGTTCGCGACCCATTCCCGGACGAGCCCGCTGTCCGGGTCGAGCGCGGGCTCCAGGGCCGGTACGACCAGTTCCTGCGCCACGTAGTCGCGCGCGGCGGTCGCCTCCAGGGCCGCGGCCCATTCCTCGTCGTCGACGTCCCGGCCGATCACGACGCCGTCGGCGCTGTATCCGATGCCGGGCTTGAGCACGAGCGAGGCGCGGTGCGTACGGGCGTACTCGAGGGCGTCTTCGCAGCCCTCGGCCCCCAGCACCCAGGTGCGCGGCAGCACCCGGTCGATCAGCTCCAGCTCGGCCCCGGTCAGCGCGGCGCGGACGGCCGGGCGGTGCAGCAGGCCGAGGGCGGCCTTGCTGGTGAACAGGGCCCCTTCGAGCGGGGTGAACAGGGCGGTGCGGCCCTCCGCGTGCGCGCGGTTGACCAGGGTCAGCGCGGCCCGGGCGGCCGGGTCGCCGGCGATCTGGCCCGCGGCGAAGAAGCGCAGGACCACGTCGAGCGGGCGGCCGTGCAGGGCCAGCCTGCCGTCGGGGCCCTCGGTGAGCTCCTGGATCTCCCCGAGCTGGAGGTCGATGCCGTGGCCGCGCAGGTCCTCCTGGATGGAGAGGAAGACCCCGTCGTGCTCGCCGAGCGCGCCGGGGGCCTCCAGCAGGGCCACGGAGGGGGCGCCTTCGGTGGGGGCGGCGCCGGTCCGGGCGGCCGCCGCGGCGTACAGCTCGGTGACGAGCTCCGCCATGGTGTCGGTGTGGCCCAGCCGGTTCTCCTCGGCGAAGGCGCGGAAGGCCGGGACGTCGAGGAAGGCACGGTTCAGCTGGGCGCTGTCGATGCCGCCCAGCTCGCTGCCGACGTTCAGTTCCAGCAGCCGGAAGCCGGTGCCGTCGTGGAAGGCGTCGGCGCGGGCGTAGAGCAGCGGGTCGCCGTTCGCGCCCTCGCGCATCACCTCCGACAGCTCGGGCGGCAGCCCGATGGCAGCGCAGTAGCGGTCGAGGTCACCGTCGTAGCAGCGCTGCGGCAGCGAGACCAGGACGCGGAAGAGGGCGGCGAGGTCGTCGGAAAAGGCGCCGATCTCCCGCTCGGAGACGAACAGGGGGCGGGTCAGCAGCACCTGCCCGTAGGTCTTGTCGTACGCGGCCGGGACGGCGGTGCGCGTGGTGAGCGTGCGCAGCTCGCTGTCCGGGCGCCGGGTCTCCTCGACGTAGCGGCCGGTGACTGAATTCTCCATGGGCGGTCTCCATTTCTGCCGGATCTGGGCATGCCGGATCACGGCACGAAGGGGAAGCCGCCGAATGCGCGGCGGCGCGGAATGCGGAATGCGGAATGTGTGGGGGGAGGGGCCGGCCCGGAATTCCGGAGGTGTGAAAGCACGGCGCATGAAGCCGGCGAGGAAATCCGGGGGGGGGGAAGCCGGTAAGGAAGCCGGTAAGGAAGCCGGTAAGGAAGCCGCCCCGTGGGGAAGCGGCGCGGCAAGTGGCAAGTGGCAAGCGGCAAGCGGTAAACGGTTCGATCCGCGGTGACGTGCCTCCACCATGGCAGCGGCGCCACCGGCCGGGGCCGGGTCCCGGGCTGCGCGTTTACGGCTGTCGTGAATGCGCCAGGGGGCTCCGGGCCGCCGGAACCGGACAGAAGGGGGCGAAGGGCCGGTCCCGGCGGCCCGGGGCGGTCGGATCCGGTTGCGCGGGGCCCGGACGGCTGCTTACCTACAGATCACTGCAGGGGCCCCACGCCCCTCCGGACGATCCGCGGTGACACCGGACCGTCCACCAGGGAGAACCCACATGCCCCGCCTGCAGATCGTCATCGCGAGCACCCGTCCCGGCCGCGTCGGCCCCGCCGTCGCCGCCTGGGCCGCCGCCGAAGCGGACCGCCACGCCGGCTTCGAGATCGAGACCGTCGACCTCGCCGAGGCCGCCCTGCCCTTCTTCGACGAGCCCGGGCACCCGTCCGAGGGCGCGTACGTCCACCAGCACACCAAGGACTGGAGCGCCACGGTCTCCCGCGGCGACGCCTACCTCTTCGTGATGCCGATGTACAACGGCGCCTTCACCGCGCCGCTGAAGAACGCCATCGACTTCCTGTACCAGGAGTGGCAGGACAAGCCCGTCGCCCTCCTCAGCTACACCGCGGGCCCCTCGGGCGGCGTTCCGGCCGTCGAGATGCTGCGCCCGATCCTCACCCGGATCGGCTTCCGCGCCGCCGGGCGCAGCCTGTCCGTGCCCGGCGTCGGCGAGCTGACCGACCCGGCCGACCCGGCCGTCTTCCACGCCCCGGCGGACCTCACGGGCGAGCTGAAGGCCGTGCTCGACGAGCTGACCGAGCTGCTCGACGCGCCCGCCCCGGCCCAGGTCTGAGGGGCGCGGCCATGACCTCGCACGCACCTTCCCCGCCCGGCTCCGGGCCCGTACCGGCGCCCGGCGCGCCGCGGCTGATCGTCGTCGGCAGCGGCGGGCGCCCGTACCGCGCGTACTCCTTCGCGTCGCTGCACGCCCGCTACACCCTCTCCGCGGTGCTCTCCGCCGAGCCGGACTGGCAGCGCGAATACCTCGACTCGTACGCCGTCACCGACCTGTCCGACCCGGTCGCGATCGCCGATGCCGTACTCGCCCTCGCGGGCCCGGACATCGCCTCCGCGGCCGTGCTGACCTGGGACGAGACGGCGGTCGAGGCCACCGCCGCGGCCGCCGCCAAGCTCGGTCTGCCGCACCTGTCCGCCGAGGCCGCGAGCCGGTGCCGCGACAAGTACGCGACCCGCACGCTGCTCGCCGAGGCGGGGCTCGCCGCGGTGCGTCACCGCCTCGTCACCAGCGCGGACGAAGCGGCCCTCGCCGCCGCCGAGTTCGGCTATCCGGTGGTCCTCAAGCCGCGCGCCCTCGCCGGCAGCATCGGCGTCACCCGCGCCGACGACGAGAGGCAGGTGCGGGCGGCCTTCGCCCTCGCCGACGGCGCCGCCTTCGCCACGCTGCCCACCGGGCACGGCATCCTCGTCGAGGAGTACCTCGACGGCCCGGAGATCAGCATCGACAGCGCCGTCCACGGGGGCGACGTCCACATCGTCCACATCGCCCGCAAGCGGCTGGGCTTCGCGCCGTACTTCGAGGAGGTCGGCCACCTGGTCGCCACCGCGGACGGCGAGCCCTGGGCCGACGAGGTACGCGCGCTGGTCACCGGCGTCCACCGGGTGCTCGGCGTCACCACCGGCGTCACGCACGCCGAGGTCCGCCTCACCTCGCGCGGCCCGCGGCTGATCGAGCTGAACGCCCGCCTCGGCGGCGACCTGATCCCCTTCATCAGCGCCCTGGCCAGCGGAATCGACCTGGTCGTGGCCGCCGCCGAGCTGGCGTTCGGCAGGCTGCCCGAGCTGACCCCGACCCGCGGGAACACCGCCGAGGTCCGCTTCGTGTACGCGGCCGGCGACGGCCTGGCCCGCCCGCTCGACCTCACCGCCGCCGCGGCCGTGCCCGGCATCGCGCACACCGCCGTGCTCGCCGGTCCCGGGGACACGCTGCTGCTGCCGCCCCGCCAGGCCATTCCGCGGCTCGCCGCGCTGGTCGCGGTCGGCCCGGACGAGGCCGCCTGCGCGCGGATCCTCGACCTGGCCGAGGCCGCCGTGGACCGTACCGTGGACCCGCTCCCGGGGACGGAGGCGGCCGCGTGACCGCCCCCGTCGAGGAGGCCGCGGGCCCGCGGGCCGACGCGCGGGCCGCCGAGCTGCGGGCGGGCGTGGTGCCCGACCCGGGCGCCGCGGCGGCCCTGGCTGCGCGGCACGCGTACGTACCGCTGTACATCGAGCTGCTCTGCGACGCCCTCACGCCGGTGACGGCCTTCGCGCGCCTCTGCGGCCCCGACGAGCCGGGCCTGCTGCTGGAGAGCGTCGTCGGGACCGACACCACCGTCGCCGTCGCCCGGTACTCCTACATCGCCCACCGCACCCGCCCCCTCCCGCTCGGCGACGGCGACCCGCTCCTCGCGCTCCAGCCGCTGGCCGACCGCGATGTGGCCCGGCTGCCCGGACTCCCGCCCTTCCACGGCGGCGCCGTCGGCTACCTCGGCTACGAGAGCGCCCGCCACTTCGAGCGGCTGCCCGCCGCGCCCGGACCCGGCCCGGACATGCCCGAGTCGGTGTTCCTCCAGGCCGATGACCTGGTCGTCTTCGACCACGCCACCCGCCGGGTGCTGATCACCACCCTCCACGACACGGCCGCCGAGACGTACGAGGACGCCGTCGCCCGGCTCACCGCGGCCCACGACCGGCTGTACGCCGACGAGCCGCACGCCGGCCCGTCGTCCCCCGGGCGCGGCGCGGCCCGCCCGCTCGCCCCCACGCGGACGGCCGCCCAGCAGGACCGTTCCGCCTGGCGCGCCCACACGACCGAGGAACGTTTCCTCGACATGGTCGACACCGCCCGCGAGTACATCCGGGCCGGTGACATCTTCCAGGTCGTGCTCTCCCAGCGGTTCAGCAAGCCGCTGGCCGCCGAACCGCTCGAGGTCTACCGCCACCTGCGCGCCGTCAACCCGTCGCCGTACATGTTCCACCTCTCCCTCGGCGGTGGCCGGCACGTCATCGGTGCCTCGCCCGAACTCCTCGTCAAGGTCGAGGACGGCCGCGCACAGACCCGCCCGCTCGCCGGAACCCGCTGGCGCGGCACCGACGCCGCCGCCGACGCGGCCCTCGAAGCGGAGCTGCTGGCCGACGAGAAGGAGTGCGCCGAGCACGTCATGCTCGTCGACCTCGGCCGCAACGACATCGGCCGGATCGCCGCCCCGGGCACCGTCCGGGTGGACCGGCTCATGGAGGTCGAGCGCTACTCGCACGTCATGCACCTGTCGTCCACGGTCAGCGGCGACCTCGCCGAAGGCCGTACGCCGCTCGACGCGCTGCGCTCCACCTTCCCCGCGGGCACCGTCTCCGGAGCCCCCAAGATCCGCGCCATGGAGATCATCGCCGAGCTGGAGGAGGAGCGGCGCGGCGTCTACGGCGGCGCCCTCGGCTTCATCGGCACGGGCGGCGACCTGGACACGGCCATCGCGCTGCGCACCCTGGTCATCGCCGACGGGCGGGCCTGGGTCCAGGCCGGGGCCGGGGTGGTCGCCGACTCCGACCCGGCCGCCGAATACCGCGAGACCCTCAACAAGGCACAGGCACTGTTCGCCGCCGTGGAACGGGCGGAGGCCTCCGCATGACCAGCACGCCCGTACGGGCCCCCGGCCCCGGCCCCGCCCCCGCCTCCGCCCGCCGCGCCCCGCGCATCGCGGTCATCGACAACTACGACTCCTTCACCTACAACCTCGTGCAGTACCTGGCCGAGGCGGGCGCCGAGCCGCTCGTCCACCGCAACGACGGCGTCACCCTCGCCGAACTGGCCGCCCACGACGCCGTCCTGATCTCGCCCGGACCCGGCACCCCCGGCCAGGCGGGCATCAGCCGCGCCGCCGTCCGCGCGCTCAGCGGCCGGCTTCCGCTGCTCGGCGTCTGCCTGGGCCACCAGTCGATCGCCGAGGCCTTCGGCGCCGACGTGGTCCGGGTGGGGCCCGTACACGGCAAGACCGACCGGGTGCGGCACGACGGCACCGGGGTCCTGGCCGGGCTCCCGGACCCCTTCACCGCGACCCGCTACCACTCGCTGGCCGTGGACCCCGCGACCCTGCCCGCCGAGCTGATCGCCCACGCGTGGGCCCAGGACGGCACGGTCATGGGTCTGCGCCACCGCGAGCACCCGACGTACGGCGTGCAGTTCCACCCGGAGTCGGTGCTCACCGAGCAGGGCCACCGGATCATCGCCAACTTCGTCGACTCGATCCGGGTCACGGCCGGGGCTCTCGCCACGGCCCCGCTGCTCCAGGGGGCCGCCCGGTGAAGGACGCCCTGCGCACCCTGGCGGCGGGCCGCCGCCTCACCCGCGACCAGGCGGGCCGGGCCATGGCCGCCGTACTGGCCGGGGAAGCCACCCCCGGCCAGATCGCCGGATTCGCCATGGCCCTCTCCGCCCGCGGCGCCGACATCGAGGAGATCGTCGGCCTCGTCGCCACGGCCCGCTCCTTCGGCGCCCGGCTCACCGGCGACGGCCGGGTCCTGGACACCTGCGGCACCGGCGGCGACGGCCACGACACCTTCAACATCTCCACCACCGCCGCGATCGTCGCCGCGGCCTGCGGGGTCCCGGTCGCCAAACACGGCAACCGCAGCGCCTCCTCGGCCTGCGGCAGCGCCGACGTCCTGGAAGCCCTGGGCGTACGGATCGACGCGGGCCCGGCGGAGGCGGCCGCCTGCCTGGCCGAGGTGGGCATCACCTTCCTCTTCGCGCCGGTCTTCCAGCCCGCCTTCCGGCACGCCGCCGGACCCCGCCGCGAGCTGGGCGTACGGACCGTCTTCAACGTGCTCGGCCCGCTCTGCAACCCGGCGGGCGCCCGCTACCAGACCCTCGGCGTCTCCGACCCGGCCCTGCTGGAGGTCATGACCGAGGTCCTGCACCGGCTCGGCACCGAGCGCGCCCTGGTGTTCTGCGCCGAGGACGGCCTGGACGAGCTGAGCACCTGCTCCCCGTCGCGGGTCGTCGAGCTCGCCGACGGCCGCACCACCTCCTACCGGCTCGACCCCGCAGAGCTGGGCCTCGCCCCCGCCACCCTGGCGGACCTGCGGGGCGGCGACGCCGCGGCGAACGCCCGGACCGTACGCCGGATCCTCGCCGGCGAACCCGGCCCGCGCCGGGAGATCGTGCTGCTCAACACGGCCGCCGCGCTGCGGGCCGCCGGGCTGTGCGAGGACTGGCGCACGGGCATCGCCCGGGCCGCCGAAGCCATCGACAGCGGCAGCGCCGCCGCTGTGCTCGACGCCTGGACGGCCGCGGGAGCGGCGCTCCGCCCGGTCCCGGCCGCCGCATGACACGACGAGGAGCCGTACGTTGACCCGCACCACCCCGGCCCCGGCCCCCGCGCCGACGGCCTCGCCGACGGCCGCACAGGCGGCGCCACCGGCGCCCGCGCCGGCACCGGCATCCGCGTCCGCGCCGGTCGTTGGGGTCGGGCAGGCGCTCGACCAGGCCCTTCTTCGCGAGCCGGTCGATGCGGTTGGTCATGGTGCCCGAGGTGACCAGGGT